>CALDHI010000022.1 GCA_937941545.1 uncultured Alphaproteobacteria bacterium | reverse complement strand
CCATAACAAACCTTGCAATGCTTCTCACAGTACGGTTTACCCTTGGCAACCTCGCGCGCGCAGAATAGCACATTATCCGTACCATACCCATATTGACACTCTTTAGGTTTAAGCTCTGAAAACGGCTTTAAATCGGTTCTTGTGGTTAACTGCGTAATAATAGGTTTAGGCTCTGCCCTTACCCCGCGTTGCTTCACCTTGCGAACATCCATGAAGTTCACAAAGTCCTTGTGTACCTTTAATAATTTAGCTTTTGACGTGACAGCCCCCTCGCTACGGTTTAGATCCCGCGCTAGAATTGAGTTATTCGTATTTGGGTAGTGTTCACGTAGGTACGCTATTTCTTCGGGTGTCCATTGGGTCATTTTTGCTCCTTAAGCTTTTGAGGTTGTATAAGACACATCAATCTCGACAGTGAGATTAAATTCCTCATCACAAGATTCGCAATTTTGAACTGTTCCACTCCAATCGTTACTTTCCCAACTGTCTGTATCTTCGTGGCCACAAAACGGGCATGTTATGTTTTCGGTAAATTTTGTATCCATCATTCTCCCCTAAATTCTACAACATTATCAACGTAAACAGGTCTATTAACCTGCATAGCCTCTTCCAACTGCGCAAAGTAAGGCTCTAACGCTTCGTACATATCCAACGTGATATGCAAGTGTTCAAACCAATAACACAGGATTTTATTAACCCAGATAACCGCCTGTCGTTCTGCGTGGGTATCGCTAGGCAATGTCCGCATGACTGCGAGTATCGAGCCTTCAAGGTCTTGCGGGTAGGGTACGCGGGTGGTGAAGTGTGTCATTTTTTTTGCTCCTTTAATAGTTTAATAAATTCCTTACAAGGCTTAGGGTAAACAGCTCTACTATTACCTTTTTGAAATCGTCCATGTGATAGATTTATCATACACCTGTCTTTTCTTATGTCGTGCATTGTTACGATTTGCATTGGATTAATCCAAATTCCTGCAATGAAAATAAACTCAATCATCACTTCCCCCTGTTAATTTGTGGTATGCGGTCGCGGCTTTGTGAATTCGCTTTTTGTCGGCTGGGCAACAGTAATATAATTGCGTATCAGTACCGCTCAAAGCATCTCCCAAGCCCTCAATAGGCGCGGGGGGTTGGTTACGCAGTTTCGCTTGTATAGATGTTCTCATTGCCGTAAACATTTGCTGCCCTGACATTTCACTAGCTTTATCTTCTAATTCGCTAAACTTCCATTCTTCATCCACCTGCGGACTTTCGGCGCGGGTTAGGGCTTGCAATATGGTTTTCTCTAATTCTAATACGTGTGCTTTTGGTAAATTAGTTACCGCGTGTTGAGTTAGTGTACCCAAAGTCTCTTTTGCGTTATCAGTCATTTTATTCTCCTGTGTTTGTTAAAATTCTTGTATTGACCATCCACCACCTGATTTTTTAGGTAGCTTCTTAATTGCTATAAATTTAAATGGGTACATTTCAGATGCTATTTTAATTTTCACCTTTGCATCATCCCGCCAAAAACCTTTGACTTCATGTATCTCCATTGAATTATCCGATCGCATAATTGCAAAATCAGGGCTATAATGACACGCGTCCCCAAGCCTGAATTTAATGCCCTCAAACTTATACCATAATATATTTCCTGAGTGTTTTTGTAGCTCAAGATACTGGGCATATTCCGCCTCAGTCTTATTCATTTTACCCGCTTTTAATCGTCCTAATGCTAAGTCACTCATCTTAAATCCTCTGATGTTGGTAAAGTCATTCCGTAATATTCCATTGCTAAAATTTGCGTATGCGTCATAAGGCGTGTGAATTGCTCTTTTGTTAATTCTGCTGTGTGATAATCATAATAACTTAATTCGCCAGTCCTTTTATCAACATGCTCCCCCATGCCTAGTATTTCACGCTTGATTATATCTTTTTCGCGCGCGGGGCTATTACCACTTTCGTTAGACATCATATCAACCCATTTATGCCAAAGATTGCTTTGCGGGTTAGTGCGCTTCTTTTTCGTCTCATAAATTTCAACCGTATATTTGCCAAGGGGCAAGTTGCCAATATGATTAATGCAGTTTTGAAGCCTGATAGTATCACAGATTATAAATTTCATTGTTCCATTTCATTATTAACTCTAAAACTTTGTCTCTATCGCCTGTAACGGTGTATAAATCGCTTGCAAGCTTGTTTATTCTTTCTATGCCCCCATATTGCCCCCAATACGCCACCTCGCCTATATTGTGCTGTAATCTATGTTGTGAGCAAGATAAAGGCACGGTAAACTCGTCACTTGGCTTTAAGCCTACACCGCACACGTTACCTTTGCGAATATGGGCGCATTGGACATCATCTGCGCCTGATATCAAGCAGGGAAGGCTTGCGATAAACTTCCTATGCTTAATATCATTTATTAATTTGGCTTTAGGGATTAATGTCATTAACAAACAATCTTCATTTTTTTGTAAAGCTTACGCACTGTTTCAACATCATCTTGACAATAGGCTGTTATTTCATCGTGCTTTCCGTCCTTCCAATACTGATATACTTTTGATCCGTCCATATCACCTTTGCCCTTAATGCCTAACGCTTGACAAATTTTATCTTGTGAGGTGAAGTTTTTACTATCCCAACGCAACATCGTATCGTAAACATTATCACTCCATGGTTTAGCGTCATAAGGTAGTTTAAATTCAGGCCTTAAACCAAGGATAATTGACCTTTTTTTAATCACGTTTAAATCAAAGCCTAGCACGTTGTGACCAATGATAACATTGCCGTAATCGTCCGCCCAAGTTGCAAGGTAATCATATAGACACTCTAAAAGCGCTAATTCTTCGCTAGGGTCTGCGCTGTAAACCGTGTAAGGGTCTTGACTATCAATTGCCACGCTTGCACAGATAATATGATTTGTCATACCATCGAAAACGGTTTTTTCATACGCTTTATCAAAAGCATCGCCTGACTTTT
>CALDHI010000021.1 GCA_937941545.1 uncultured Alphaproteobacteria bacterium | reverse complement strand
CCTTGGAATAGGCCTGTCATGTGGCGGGTCATGGATTTGATGGGGGTTTCGTATTTTGCCTGTTGGTTTGCCATGTAGGGAATCATCGCGCGGGCAACGTCTTGTTGGTTGAGCAGGTTTTCTGTTTGGAAGAAGTGTTCTTCTAATTCGCGCAAAAACCAAGGGTTTTGATAGGCTTCACGGCCAATCATGACTCCATTAAGAAGAGCGCCATGCCCGCAAGCGGGAGGTCGCTTCTCAATATCAAGAATGGATGTGATGTCTTCTAATGTCTTAAAGCCACCGTTGATTTGAATGTCTAAATGCGGGAACTCTTCTTTGATACGATGTACTATATCATATTGAAGGGGTGGTATTTCGCGGTTTTCCTTGGGGGATAGGCCTTTCAGCCACGCTTTACGGGCGTGAACAACGAAGGTTTCGCAACCGCCTTGGGTTGAGACGATCTCAACGAAGTCCCTTAGGAAAGTGTAATCCTCGCTGTCATCAATGCCGATTCTGCATTTTACATGCACGGGAATGGCAACAACGTCTTTCATCGCCTTAACGCATTGAGCTACCAATTCAGGCTCGCGCATTAAACAGGCACCGAAGGAGCCACTTTGAACGCGGTTGGAAGGACAGCCACAGTTTAAGTTAATCTCGTTATAGCCGTAATCCTCGCCAAGCTTTGCCGATTTAGCCAGTGCGGCGGGGTCTGATCCGCCAAGTTGCAAAATAACGGGCTGTTCCGCTTCTTCAAAGCGAAGGTGGCGGTCTACATCACCAAACATTAAGGCGCCTGTTGTGACCATTTCTGTGTAAAGGGTAAGGGAGGGCGCAATCAGGCGATGGAAATAACGGCAATGCCTGTCCGTCCAATCCATCATAGGCGCAACGCTTATTGTGAAGTCGCTCAGGCGAGCAGGCTCGCTACGCTTTTTGTCTGCGCTCAGGCGGGCAAGCCCGCTACGCGGTTCTTTGTCATTATCTTGTTTATCGTCGGGCATAATAATTTTACATTCTTGAAATTTAGTCTGATTTAGCATAGTTAAATGGGTATGGGTAAAAAAAATATAATCTTTGTCGCAATATTTCTCTTAGGTCTGGGCGCGTTTGGCTTGCTTAATGGAGCGACTTCTTATGCTCAGGAAGATGTTTTTAACAGCTCTGGCTTAGAAATTCCGCGATTTGTGTCGCTTAAGAAAAACAAAGTTTTTGTTCGTACGGGGCCTGCGTTACGTTATCCGATAAAGTGGGTTTACAAAAGAGGCGGGCAACCCGTTGAAATCGTTCAGGAATTTGACACTTGGCGTAAAGTGAAAGACGTCGATGGTGAAGAGGGATGGATTCATCAATCTCTTATATCTGGCCGTCGCACTGGGGTTGTGGCCTCAAAGGACAGCGTCGCCATGTTTAAAAAACCGAATGAGGCATCTAAAACGTTGGCGTTAATTGAGCCTGAAAATATTGTTCGTCTTGAAAGTTGCGCGGACACTTGGTGTGCCGTCGAAATCAAAGGTTTTTCAGGGTATCTCAAAAGAAACTTTATTTGGGGTGTTTACGAGAATGAGAAATTCGATTAGAATCTTCTCATAAGCAGTTCGCTTTTCCATTTCTCTATTTCTAATCCCTAACCAGATTAAATTTAAATATACATGCTTGATTTTATGAACAAAGCCGATGTGGCCCATCGGATTCACTACACGATTCACGCCATGAGTGCGGATGAACGTGGTTTTGACGCTATGAAGGCGACATTATTGATGTCGGGTCTTTATGTGGAAACTGCGTTTTTATTCGATAATTGTGAAGAAGCGTTACAGGGAAGCTTTGTTAAATTAGGGCAGTTATTAGATGCCTCACCCCTGCGTGGTGATATTGATTATGACGCGATGCCACCGCCCAGTATTATTGATTTCGACGCCGAAATGGGACGTGCCATGGCGCGGGAATTTTTCGAAGAATGGCTGGATTGCGAATACGAATTTCATGAGATGATTTTGCAAATCACCCATCAGATTTTTAACCAGTGGGAGCAATTTGGGCAGAGTCGTCAGGAAAGCTTCCGCTTGTTAATTGAATGCACCTATCGTGCGATGGGATACGAGCTGGCGGCGCAAGAATTATGCGACGTGGTGATTGAAAAACGTATAGGTATTGATGGTTGGAACATGGCGGATAGCATCAGTGCGCTGGCGGGATTAGCGGGACGTAAATTGTCGCTTTCTCATGGGGGTAGCAACCAATGTTGCTGGTTCCGTGGTACGGATTTACCAGATTTATTAGATCAAACGGCGTATGTTATGACGCAAGAAGCAGTGCGCCTCGGTATGCCGACAGGGACCGATTGGCGCTTTGGCTTGCCGGCCAATGATGCCCCCGTGAATGCGCCGACGTTATTGGTGAATAATGTGCAGGGTATTTGCGATGAATTTTTTAATGTCATTAATTTACATGACGAACATGATCATGCCGTGTGTGCCGCAAAGGCAACAGGGCGTATGTTGGCCGTGGCCTGCGCGGGTGAACGCCCAGAGCTAGAGCCACCCATCGCAAAACCACTTGCCATGGCGGCATTAACCGAAAGCTATAAAAGCGCGTGCGTTGAGTTTGCAACCGCCAATTTTGAAGCGGCGTATTAACCGACAGTTTGGGGGATTTGGCCTGTTGGCTTTTCTGACCAGGGATTTTCTCCCCAAGTTTGGGCGTTCTGTCTTTGTATGTAAAATTGCGTGGGGATTCGTGGCTGGAATGCCCCTTTAAAATCAGAATTCGATTGTTCTGCCCTGCAAATATCATTAGCTTCTCGTGTTGTGTTATCAAATTCTCTAATAATATCATTGCAAGTTTCAGGTGATAGCCACGCTTTTGACCCGACCGTATGAAAATCTAGAAGTCTTCTGATCTCTGTACTTAATTCTAGGTTATGTGCCATCTTGCTAGCCTCATCAAAATCTAAAGTCGTTGATGCCTTAGAGTTTTGTATTCTGTTAAGCTCTTTAAGTAAGTCTGTATATTGCGGGTGAATTTTAGCATCTGCGATTGCAGCAGCCCTAGCCGCTTCTTTAGCGGCCTGCTCTGTACGCATTTGTTTCATCTCATCTCCCTCTTCGATGCAAATTTGTGAGGGTAATAATGCTGTTAGTGGCTTATATCCAGGTTGATCGTTTTTCGTGTTTGTTATTACATTTTGATGGTCAACAAGAAGAAAAAAATCATTCTCTGTTCCACCTTGTTCAATAAAACTGTCTTTAAGATCTTTTATTGTTTGTTGGAGTTCATCTGTATACCTTAAGTCTGTCGATTGTGAAAGTGTAATAAATCTTGATGAAGAAAGGGCCTCTAGCTTTGTAAGGAAGCTCTCTCTTAGTTCTTCTGGAATATGAATTAAATGATCTGATGTTGGTTCGACATATTGCCTAAGTTCACTCGTTTGATGGCCTTGAGGGGCTGAATATAATCCAGATGTTGCAAAACTATTTAAAATTGAGGCTAGTACCATTATTTTATCCTTTAATTGTAAATTTTAGTCAATGTAGCAAGGAGAAAACGTTATGTCAATAAATGTTAAGATCGTGACGTTGCGTCCAGTTTATTGACATAATGCAAGCCCTGTGTTTTACTACTCTTTATGATATATTCAGATCTAACAGAATTTCCTAAACACCCAGACCAAGATGATAATGATCACCTTTTGAAGGTGATTTTCAAAACCAATAGCGGTGTTGAATTGACATCAGCACAAGCCCGACAAGTGTGCGAGGGAGCAGGGTTAGACGACCTTACACTTCATCGTGTTGGTATTGCCAGTATGGGCAAGGAGGGTATGGATGAATTAATGGGTATATTTGTCAATGCAACTTCACAAGAAGATGCAGAAGAGGCTCTTGGGCGCTTAACGGTGTCCGCCTCTATTCACGGCTACGTTCTCAATAGAAGAACGTTTAATCAATCGCAGTTCTAAGGTGCAATTAACCAAATTTCATCCCGTTCCATGAGGGAGTGGGGTCGTTTGCTGCTGTGGGATCTGCAGACATCTCTCTTTCATGCAATAACGTATGTCCGAGGTAACGCATACGCCGCAGCTCTTCTAGGTACTCTTCAAACGCGGATGGGTTGCTGTCTCGTAATATTCTATGCGATAACAGCATTTTAGTGTCGAATAATTGAGGTCTTAAATAATCCATGACGGCATCAGATTGCTCTAAGCTCGTGAGCTGTTCCAAAACGTTTTGTAAGCCTTCGGTGCTTAGGTTTGGATCTTTTAACTTATTCATTAGTCTGGATAGTTGTAATTCAACAGGGGTAGGAGGCGCAGGTATCGCCGCACTTTCGTTGAACGCGCCAGATGTTTGACCCGTTTCTTGTTCGGAGTCCTCTTCATCGTCTTCAAAGACATAGTCATGAAATGCGCTTACCATTTATAAAAAATAGCATATCCTGTTTTTCAAATGCAAATTTTTGGTGACAGCTTATTTCTACACTTGATTCACAAGGCGTATGGCTTTAAGAATCGTAACCATGAGCACACAACAAAAGATGAATGATGATATGACTTTTACCCAACAATCTAGCTATAGCTATGAAGATATAATTCAATGTGGTGAGGGCAAGCTTTTTGGCCCTGGTAATGCGCAATTGCCGTTGCCGAACATGTTGATGTTTGACCGTATTACGCAAATTAATGCAGATGGCGGCGCGCATGGCAAAGGGCAGGTTGTGGCGGAGTTGGATATCACGCCAGATTTATGGTTCTTTGATTGTCATTTCAAGGGTGACCCCGTGATGCCAGGTTGTTTAGGTCTTGATGCCTTGTGGCAATTGACTGGGTTTTTCTTGGGTTGGACGGGGGCGCAAGGCTCTGGTCGTGCCATTGGTGCAGGTGAAGTGAAATTGACGGAGCAAATTTTACCAACATCAAAGAAAGTCACTTATACCGTGGATATCAAACGCTTCATTAATCGCAAGCTTGTTTTAGGTGTTGCCGATGGTCATGTTGACGTTGACGGTAAAACCGCCTTTGAAGTCGTCGACATGAAAGTCGGCCTGTTCGATAATTCAGGTAGTTAAGCCAAAATCTTTATTTCACAATACGCAAAATTCCTGCGGCTGGGCGGTCTTTGTAGCGACTTAAATCGTTCGGTATAATGCGGGCATGAGCCATGCCCATACCTTTTGCGGTTGCCTCTTTATTTAGAGCAACGGGTTTTATCTGCAACTCTTTTTCGTTTAACAAGAGTAAATTTTCCATACTTTTTGTGATGCGGTCTTTATCGCATAGGCGTGCTTTAATTGTGCCGTAACTTTCATGCGTTACTTTAAAAAACTCACCTGTGAAATCTAGGCCAAAGGTATCTAGATGAAACTTTCGTATGTCTTGGGTTGATACGAAAGGAGAAGAGGGAGCTTGTTTTATACGGCTGATGTTATCAGGTTCAAGCCGAATAACATTATCGTTAAAGCTATGTATGAGCCAACCTGTGTTCCATCTGAACATATCGCTCCAAACCAATCCCATCGCTTTATACTCTCTTTAAAAATTAGGCGCTTTATCGCCATAGTTACATTGTCTATATGAAAATAAACTATAAGAAAGCATTTAAGTTATGTCAATATTACTTCTTGTTTCTCATTTCATTTGTCATGGGCAATAGAATCCTTTAAAACATCCTTTATGAGCAATATTTCAAATAAACGCGTTGTCGTTACTGGGTTAGGGATTGTTTCTTGTATAGGAAACAATACGGATGAAGTCTTAGCAAGCTTGAAAGCGGGGAAGTCGGGGATTACGGCTGATGATACCTACGCCGAGATGGGCTTTCGCTCGCAAGTTTCGGGCAAGGTGGATATTAATCTTGAAGAGATGATTGATAAGCGCATGCTTCGTTTTATGGGCGATGGCGCGGCGTATAATCATATCGCGATGGAACAGGCTATTAAAGACGCGCAGTTGGAAGAAGCGCAAGTTTCAAACCCGCGTACTGGTATTATCATGGGCTCTGGTGGACCATCAACGCGCAGTCAAGTTGCGGCGGCGGACATCGCGCGGGAGAAAAGCCCTAAACGCGTTGGGCCGTTTGCGGTGCCAAAATGTATGAGCTCGACAAACTCTGCAACGATTGCGACAAACTTTAAAATTAAAGGCATAAATTATTCAATTTCATCTGCGTGTTCTACCTCCGCACATTGTATCGGTAATGCGGTTGAGCAAATTCAAATGGGCAAGCAGGATATTATGTTTGCGGGCGGCGGTGAAGAATTAGATTGGACATTGTCTGTTCTGTTCGATGCCATGGGCGCGATGAGCTCTAAATATAATGATGCGCCAACAACGGCGGCACGCGCGTATGATGCCAATCGTGATGGCTTTGTCATTGCAGGCGGCGGTGGTGTTGTTGTGTTGGAAGAATATGAAGCGGCGAAGGCGCGTGGTGCGAAGATTTATGCCGAAGTCACAGGCTATGGCGCAACATCTGATGGAGCGGATATGGTAGCCCCAAGTGGTGAAGGCGCGGTGCGTTGTATGCAACAAGCTCTTGCCACGGTGGACAAGCCAGTGACTTACATCAATACGCACGGCACAAGCACGCCAGCGGGTGACATCACCGAGCTGAACGCGATACGTGAAGTGTTTGAAGGAAAAGATATTCCGCATATCAGTGCAACAAAATCTATGACAGGCCACAGCCTGGGTGCAACGGGCGTGCAAGAAGCCATCTATTGTATTCTCATGATGCAAAATGATTTCGTGTGTCCGTCTATTAATGTCGAAACGTTGGATGAAGGTGCCGTGGGCATGCCGATTGCGCTTGAGCGTATTGATGGCGTTGATCATCAATCAGTCATGAGTAACTCATTCGGCTTCGGTGGAACAAACTGTACGTTGGTTATGAGCAAGGTTGAGGATTAAGCTTTGCCTTTTGTCTATCAGCTTGAACCTGATTTAACAGCGGCAGAGTTTCAAGATATTTTAATTCGCTCTGGCCTAGATAATGTGAGGCCTGTCGTCAGTGATTTAGATAGATTAGATCAAATGCTGCGTAATGCACAAATTGTTTTGACGTGCAGGAACGAAGATAAAAAGTTAATAGGTTTTTCACGGGCGATTACAGATTATGCGTATTGTACATATCTATCAGAGTTAGCCGTGGACAAAGATAACCAATGCAACGGTATTGGAACAAAGTTGATGAAGCAAACACATGAGATTGCAGGTTTGCAAACATCATTAATATTGCTCAGCGCGTCTGATGCCGCCGAGTATTATAACAAAATAGGCGTTCCAAAAGAGAACTTATGTTTTGTTGTGCAACGTAATAAGGATTAGAATAATATGCAGTTTTTAGTATTAGGGTATGACGCTACGGACGAGGGCGCTAAGGAGCGTCGTGCGAACGCGAGGCCTGACCATATTGCCATGGGCGATAGGCTGTTGGCAGAGGGCAATCTTTGGTATGGCGCGGCAATGAATGATGATGCGGGTAATATGATTGGATCAATTTATATGGTCGATTTTGAGGATGAGAGTGCGCTCAATCAATGGCTTAAAAAAGAACCTTATGTTGTAGGCGATGTATGGCGAAAAAGAGAAATTATTAAATGCCAAACCCGCGACCCATCACAATTTAACCGC
>CALDHI010000020.1 GCA_937941545.1 uncultured Alphaproteobacteria bacterium | reverse complement strand
ACCATTCTTCGGCATCATGTTTGTGCCTAGGGTGTTCATTAAATCTATGAAGTTGGGGAAGCTGGTGCGGATGGGGGCGGCATCATCTATGGTAACGGGCTCGCTCGTTGCCATGCCCAATACCATGAAGCTCATGGCGATGCGGTGGTCAAGGGCGGTTTCCACTTCGGCTTTGCCTTTGGGGGCTTGACCGTTGCCGCGTATCGTTAGCCAATCGTCGCCCATTTCTAAATCTACACCGCAGGCTTTCAAACCTTGATACATCATCAAAAGACGGTCGCTTTCTTTGACGCGTAATTCTTCCAGCCCCGTCATCGTGGTTGTACCTGTGGCGCAAGACGCTGCGACGGCTAAAATAGGAAACTCATCAATCATGCTTGGCACGCGTGAGGCGGGGACATCTATTCCTTTTAAACTGTTTGTGCCACGTACAATTAAATCCGCAACTTTTTCGCCTGATTCCATGCGCTCATTTTCAAATGTAATATCTGCGCCCATTTCAATTAGGGTTGTATAAATGCCATTGCGGCGATCATTCATTAAAATATTAGTCATCTTAATTTCAGACTCCTCAATAATCAATGCGGCCACCGTCGGAAAAGCGGCAGAGCTTGGGTCGCTTGGGACATGAACCGTCGTGCCGTTTAATTCTTGTCCGCCTGTAACGCTGACGCGCTGTGCGCCGTCTTCAAGGTTTTCAACTTCAACAGGCACACCAAAGGCGCGTAGCATGTTTTCTGTATGGTCACGCGTTGGGGTTGTTTCAATCACGCTTGTTGTGCCCAGCGCAGACAGGCCTGCCAGCATCACACAAGATTTTACCTGCGCACTAGCAACGGGGAGTTTATATTCAATGGCCAATGTATCTTGCGTTCCTGTTTGGGTTAGAGGAAGGCGTCCGCCTTCACGCGCTTTAAACGTAACGCCCATTTTTTCTAACGGTTTTATCACACGTCCCATAGGGCGCTTGTTCAAAGACGCATCGCCGCTGAAGGTTGCGGTAATATTATGTCCCCCAACTAAACCCATAAGCAGGCGCGTGGATGTACCGCTATTGCCCATTTCTAACGTGGTTTCAGGTTCTTTTAATCCCCCAATGCCCACGCCATGACAATGCCAAACGCCGTCACGATCGCACGAAATATCTGCGCCCATGGCGCGCATTGCATCGGCGGTATGAATACAATCTTCACCTTCTAATAATCCGTGAATAAGGGTCTCTCCAATCGCCATGCCACCAAACATGAGTGAGCGATGAGAGATTGATTTATCACCAGGTATTTTCGCCTCACCTTTTAAAGGGCGTGCTTTATAGGAGTTAAATTTTTGTGGAGTCATGACAGGAGCCTAATAGAATTTAATTTTTACATTTCACTGTTGCTTCAAGGCTAAAGGTATCAGGGATGATGGTTGTCTTTTTCACAACGCACCCTGTCACCATTTCAACAGCTTGAATTTGGTCTATCTTTCTTTGCTGCGTATTGGCAGATAATGTCAGGCTATCCGTGGTTACTACATAGCGTTTTTTGTGGTTCGTTGGGGTCACGCTCCACTTAACAGCATTTACAGTTGCGGTTTTTGTATACGGGTATCCTTCGCGTAACGGCGCGTTACCTTGGCACGCAGATAAAGCGAATGTCATGAAGAGGGCGAATAAAGAAAGTGTTTTCATACCTTAAAGATATAAAGTGAATAGGGCGCGCTTACAAGAAATTATTATTTATCAAAGCTGGATAGGTCGTTGATATATCCATCGGCAAATTTCCAAAAATCTTCTTTAGGTACAGGCTTGCAATAACGGAAACCCTGAACTTCGTCACATCCATGCTCGATAAGGAACTGTTCGTGATCTTTAGTTTCTACACCTTCTGCGATAACTTTTAGGTTCAAAGAATGTCCAAGACTAATGATTGTACGCGTAATCGCGGCATCATCGGCATTATTCAGCGCATTACGGATAAAAGATTGGTCAATTTTAAGACGGTCAATATTGAACTGACGTAGGTAAGCCAAAGAAGAATAACCCGTTCCGAAATCATCAATCGCCAACTCAACGCCCAATTCATGAAGACCTTTGAGGGTATCAACGGCGATGGAAATATCATCCATGAACACGCTTTCTGTCACTTCTAACTCTAATAAATGTGGCTCAACGCCTGTGTCTTCTAAAATCTCTTTTGTGTATTTGATGAGATCGCTTTGATAAAATTGCTCCCCTGATACATTGACGGCGATACGAATATTTCTACCGGCTTCATGCCATTTCTTAGCTGTTTCACAGGCTTCACGCATGACCCAATTGCCGATAGGCACGATTAAGCTGGATTGCTCCGCAATCGGAATAAACTCGCCTGGTGAAATAAATGAGCCACCTTCTTTACTGTTGTCTTTCTTAAACCAACGGATCAGCGCTTCTGCGCCTATAATCTCACCTGATTTCAGATCAAATTGCGGTTGGAAATACACACTAAGCTCATCTTTTTCTAAAGCGGTACGCAAATCACGCAAGATTTGGAAACGATATTGTACGGCGCGGTCAAAATCTTCCGTATATTCACGAATACGATCGCGTCCGTCTTCCTTGGCTCGGTTCAACGCAATATCGGCATTTTTCAACACAGTGTTTGGATCTGTGCCATCATCAGGATAGGTTGCAACTCCAATTGAGCTTCGGATTTGAAAGGATTCATTGTACACTTTGAACGGTTCAGAGCGGATAATATCAGCCACCTTTACTCCTACATCACGCGCTGTCGTCATATCCTTAGTAAGGGGCATCGTTACCGCAAATTCATCGGCATCAACACGCGCGATGACGGCATTTTCGGGCAGGTTGGCACGAAGGCGTTTGGCAACACCGCGTAAAATCGCATCCCCCACGCTATGGCCCATTGAATCATTAATATCTTTGAAATGATCAAGGTCTAAGGTCACAACTGCAAAGCTTTTGTTACTCTCTTCATCGCTTGAAAAAGCCTGTTCCGTTAATTTTTGTGCGAATAAAGTACGGTTGGGCAATCCTGTTAATTGGTCGAAATAGGCCAGTTTATGTATTTTATCTTCAGCGGCGGAGCGCACTTGCTGCATGTTTTCGGCGTTTTGTTTAATCAGGTTTTGCGCCATTTGAATAGCACCGCCTACTTCGTCCTTCACATCAAAGGGATTAGCAGGAATTTTGGGATTTTCGGGGTTTTGCTGCGCAATAATTAAATTGTTACGCATGAATAAAATTGGCTCTAATAGCCAATGACCAAGGGCTATCATTAAGACTGTTGTAACGAATAAGGACATTAGCAACATAATAATGACTGTTTGAATAATATAACTTGTAACAAACTCATCCACTTGCCCTGAACTTAAACGCGCCGCAACGATGTAAGAATGATTTAAATCATCAGGGCTATAAATCACCTCGTATGATGCGCCATCGTTTGAGCGATGCGTTATAGATAGATTGTCTATCTCTGCAACATCTAAGGTGAGCGGTACGCCATAGGTCTGTAATAAAAGTAAGTCAGTTGTGTATACAGAAAGTCCGTTGACGGCTGTCGTTAAAATTAAACGCTTTGCGTCATCATCTAAAATGGGAGAGCTTAATAAACCGCTTCGACTTGTGATGAGCGGGGCAATGGCAGAGCGCCCAACTTCTTGAATTTCATCAAGAAGTTTCTTTTCTTCTTGTGGAATTGTTAGGGTCAGGATGGCAACTTGCACCAATAATATAGTCATAAAAACAACCGCTGCGATGCGCCAGCTAAGTTTGCTTTGCCAAATATGAGCAGAAGAACCCGTTGACGCGTCCGTATGAACAAGCCTTTGAGAACTTAATTTTTCTGTTGAAGGTTTCACCATAATGTTCTGTTTTCTAAACATTGAGAATACTGATAAAGCAGCTGTTTTATTAATCAATGTTTAAGCCCCTGATTTTATTTACTTAATTTACACAAAAATGGTAGGGCGCATGCCCAACCTTACTATTTTATTTGAAAACAGTTAAAAGACCTTTAACTGCAAGAGATATGATGAAAACTATAAACTAATTCGGTAATATACTGAAATAAAAAGATTTTTTACTATAAGAATATGCGATCTTGGCGTTATTGCTTATCTGTAAAGCGAAGCGCTTTATCGCCCTCAATTTTACGATAAAAACAGGTTGTTCGTCCTGTATGGCAGGCACCGCTTCCCTCTTGGTCAATTAACAGGATCACAGCGTCTTGGTCGCAATCAATACGTATTTCTTTTACATGTTGAACGGCGCCGCTGGTAGCACCTTTATGCCACAGCTCTTGACGGGATCGGCTCCAATAATGCGCCTCGC
>CALDHI010000019.1 GCA_937941545.1 uncultured Alphaproteobacteria bacterium | reverse complement strand
ATGGCTCTTAACAAAGCGTCCTTCGGCTTGCCGATTGACGGCTCTTAAAAAAGTCAAAGCCCTGATTCATTGGCGTCTTCGTGTTTACACGCATGACGGCGCTTAAATTGTTTTAATGATGAAAGGAAAAGACAATGAATCAGACTACAAAAACGAACCTCCTACCAAACAATCAAAAAATAGCTGTTATTCAAGCCAATTGGCATGGGGATATTGTGGGTGAAGCGCGCAAAAGCTTTATCGAGGATATGGGCAAAGCAGGGGTTACGGATAAACAGATTGATGTTTATGACGTGCCAGGCTCGCTCGAAATCCCTTTGCAGGCGCAAAAACTCATTGAAACGGGGCAATATGCCGTTGTTGTGTGTTGCGGTATGATTATCAATGGTGGGATTTATCACCATGAATACGTCAATCACGCGGTGCTGGATGGGATGATGCGGGTGCAATTGGATACGGGCGTGCCTGTGTTGTCTGTTGTGCTAACGCCGTTGAATTTTCATGAAGGAACGCAGGAGCATCAAGACTTCTTTTTTGATCACTTCAAGAAAAAAGGTCAAGAAGCCGCAAGTGCCTGCATAAAAACGCTTGAAAACATGGCGCAATTCACGCATGTTCAGCCTCAGAATAAAGCTGCTTAACTAAAGGGTCTCAGGCGCGTAAACGCGCTACGGCCGATAACATTTAGGTCATTCCGTTCATTGAAACGGGGTGGCGCTATGATAGGAAAATAAAATGACTCAACCAAATCCACAGACTAAAAAAACAGGATCGCAAAAAGCGCGTAACAGTGCCGCGCGCCTTATGGCTGTGCAGACGGTTTATCAAATGCATAAAAATGAGCAAGATGCCGAGAGCGCGATTAAGGAATATCTTGAACATCGCGCAGGTATTGACGCCGATGGCGATGAGATGGTGACACCAGATCACGACCATTATAGCGTTGTAGTGCGCGGCATAAGCGAGCATATGGCGCAATTAAATGAGATGATTAAACAAAATCGTGGCAAGGAAATTCAATCCAATGAGCCTTTATTGCATGCCATTTTCCTTTGTGGTGCGCTTGAGTTAATGGTGCTTCAATCTATTGACGCGCCGATTATTATTTCCGAATATGTGCATGTCACACACGCCTTTTATGAGCAAGGCGAAGCCAAGCTGGTCAATGCGCTGTTGGATTCAATCCGTAAAACTGTCCGTTAATCTAAACGCCTACTATAGTAGGGTGACACTCATTTCCTTAAATCTATTTTAACCTTTTTGAGCTATCCTTATAAAGTAATATTAGGGACAGAACAGGGGTTTAACGGGGCATCACGCCTTCTTTAAATATAAAAACAAATGAAATATATATCGATTTTACTACTAGCAATCGTACTCATCGGCGCGGGGGGCGCTGGTGGGTACTTTTTCTTTCAAAAGCAAGCGGTTGCGTCCTTAGGGGCAGAAAACGCCGATGCCGTCGCCGCGAAGATTAAACGTGATAAACACGCCAAAGCAACGAAAGAAGAAGCGGCGCATCTGCGCTTTGTTGAAATGCGACCGATTGTCCTACCAATCATAGATGCCGATGGTGTCAGCCAAGTGGTAACATTAATCGTATCGCTCGAGGTAACGGGTGATGAAAACGAAGCTTATGTTCAGGCCTTGGCACCGCGTTTGAAAGATGCGTTTATTCAGGATATGTACGGTATGCTTAACCGCAAAGCGTCCATGGATGGCGGTGTTGTGAAGGTGGATCACCTTAAAATGCGCTTAAACCGCGCCTCTGTCAAAATATTAGGTGAAAATAAAATCAACGACGTCCTTCTCCAAGTCGTAAACCAACGCCCTATTTAATCTGTAAAAATTGACATAACTTCTTTTGTTTTCTAAACTACCACATGAAAACTTTAAAAGAAGCTTTTAGGCCAGTCGTGCAAGTAAAATTTGCTAGAACTAATCGTGAATTTTTAATGGCTATAAACAATAATATTGAAAAAAATGGCTGTTTGAATACTAAGGGGAAAGACCGAGAAAGGAATGAGCATTTCGAAATTACTTTTGTAGGCACGCTGGACGGTTCTGAATGCCAATATTATTTCACACAAGAGGAAGATGATCACATTTCATCAGTGCTAATGTTACAGCAAAACACTGATGCTAAATTAATTGCCATGCATACTTTAGAGACTCATCCTAGATTTCGTGGGCGGAACTACGCGCCGAGTTTGTTGTACACTGCTATGCAACAGGTTGAAAATTCGTGCGAAACTTTATATGTGAGCGAATTTCAACAAGGTGGTTGGGATCATATTGCTAGAAAATTACCAAAGCTTCATCAGCAGTTTCCAACTTTAAAGGTACTTTATAACATGGATGCTTTAGGTTTAAATGAAATAGAGAATCATGCAGTTGGTGGAAAGAGTCCCTACGTAATTGAAAGAAAAGGGGGACGGTTTTCTTTTGAAAGGGTCATTAGGTTTGTCTAATATAACCAACGCCCGATTTAAATTCCACCACCTGCGGTTCTGGCGGCGTTGCCATCGCCGGCGCCTTTGTTGAATCGTCCTACATTACCTAGTAATTGCTCCACCAAGCTAACGTCATTGCCACCTGTGTAGGTTTTATCACGTACCTTGGGTACGTTCACGCGGGCGGTATCAACTTCATTCATTTGTTGCACAATGCCCGTTTCATCAAACATCACCACAACCACTTTTTCATCAACAACCTTGGGGTCAAAAATTCCTTTTTTTTCCATCTTCTGTCCAATGTAATACCAGACATTATCGTCAAAGGCGGCCTTAGTCGTAGGAGAGCCTAGGGATTTCAAGACATTTGTCTTGTTGCTAATGCCAACGGTCACTTCCTCCATACGGAAATCATCAACCATGTTGCCGCGTTTAGATTGGGTGGGCGTACAGGCCATAAGCAAGCTAGACGCGATAAATAGGGTCATAATCATTTTCATGCTTGATATACTAAGCCGAACAACTTAAAAATCAAGGATGTTTAATTATTTTAAAAACAAAAAATACCGTAAAGCAAAAGCGCAGGAGCTATATGCCCAATGCGTTGCCGAGGCGCGTCAGGCCGTATTTTATGCAGAGTATGGCGTTCCAGATACAATTGACGGACGGTTTGAAATGATCGCCTTGCATAATTTTATCGTCATTTATCGCTTATCCAACGCAGGAGAAAAGCGCCTGTCACAAGCGTTGTTCGATAAGTTCTTTACCAATATGGAGCAAAGTCTGCGTGAAATTGGCATTGGCGATATGGGCGTGCCCAAGCATATGAAGCGCATGATGCAAGGCTTTAACGGACGTTGCCAAAGCTATAAAGCGGCAATGAATGATAAGCCGTTATTGATTGAAGCGTTAAAGCGCAATGTTTATGGGACGTTAGAGATTATGCCAGATGAGGATATCCTCACTGATATGGCTGATTTTGTGCAGGCATCTTGCGATATGGGCAGCCTTGAAGCAGAGTTCGCCTCAATAGAAACATCTGCCTCATCACGTTTAAGTGCTTGATGGCTTGAAAATGCAGCCTCCTCGCGCTTGCGCGTATGAGGCTTTTAATAAAGGAGAAGAAACATGTCTAAACCAACGTTAAGTGAACAAGAATGGTCACACTTCTTTGATATTGATGATTTAGAAAGAAATAGACCAACTGAACTTATTATCGAGGCAGATGAGGAAGAGCGCGCCGATTTATCACGTCGCTTTGTTGTTGAAGGTATGAAATCCGTTACGGCCAATTTAACCCTACAAAAAACCGCAGGAATTATTCATGTGAAGGGACGTTTTACAACGCTTGTTACCCAAAAATGCGTCGTCAGCACCGATGATTTTGATACGGAATTGTCCGAATCGGTTGAGGGCTGGTTCGCTGATAAAGAAAGCACAGTGTCTTTTGCGGTGGCTAAAAAAGAGCGTGATGTGGTGAAACACCAAGCCGAAGTGCAAATCCTAGACGAGAAAGACGATCCAGAGCCGATTATTGAAGGTCGTATAGATTTAGGGGAATTGGTCGCGCAACATATAAGTTTGGCGATTCCTTCGTACCCGCATAAAGAAGGCGTGAAATTTGAAGTCGGGGACGAAGATATTCAACTCGATGCGAAATCACCGCTACGCAAAAATCCTTTTGAAGCGTTAAAGGACTGGAAAGAGGAAAGATGAATAAAACCCTTGCATTAATGAGAGGGATTCGTTAAAAAACATCATAATTTGAATAAACACTTATGTTGAGTGATATAGAAGGTATTAGAAAATGGCAGTTCCAAAGACAAAAATTAGTAAGCGTAACCGTAATATGCGTCGTTCACACGATGCGTTGACTGTAACGAATTGGGTTGAAGATGGTAACACAGGCGAGCCAAAACGCCGTCACCACATTGACCTTAAGACAGGCACATACAAAGGCCGTCAGGTTCTAAGCGATCGTGAAGAAGCGTAGATTTACGCCCATACAGATTTAACAAACCCGCTCACAAGGCGGGTTTTTTATTGGCTTTTTCATACATTAGGTATATATTCATAATTAATCAATGTCATGATTGCGTGCTTTTTAAACGGACTCAGGCGGCAAGCCGCGCTAAGCGGTTGCTCACTTCGTCATTTCAGTGAAGCGTAACGCGTTTACGCGGTTGAGCGCATTTTTTAACTTAGCGTCCTGCCGCTTGCGGCCATGACGGCACTTTTTTTAAAAAAGTAAGTCTACATTTTAAACTATGTGGCTAATCTTTAAATCATAATTGACTTAAGACGACCAACCTGCGAATTTGACGTTTACTTAAAAAGAAGAATTTTCAAATGAGCAAAACGCATATTATAGCACTAGACGCCATGGGCGGAGACTTTGGCCCCAGTGTGGTTATTCCCGCCGCCGCGTATGTCTTAGAGACACAAAAAGATATATCATTTTTGATTTTCGGGGATGAAAAACGCGTTAACCCGATTTTAGATCAGCACCCTAAGCTCAAGAGCGCTTGTACGTTCACGCACACCGATATCGCAATATCAGGCACGGATAAGCCATCGCGAGCGCTACGCAATGGCAAGGGATCCTCTATGCGTCTTGCGATTGAGGCGGTGAAAGAAGGCAAAGCGCACGGCGTTGTGTCTGCGGGCAATACGGGCGCGCTGATGGTGATGTCAAAATTAATCCTTAAGAGCCTGCCTGGGATATCACGCCCCGCAATTGCCAGTATCATGCCGACGGCTAAAGGTAAGACGGTGATGTTGGACTTAGGGGCGAACCTTGAATGTGACGCCGAGATATTAACACAATTTGCTGTGCTGGGCGCGGTTTACGCCCGTGTGGTGCAAGGCATTAACGAGCCGACAGTCGGCTTGTTAAACGTAGGGACAGAGGAAATGAAGGGGCATGATGAGATTCGCGCTGCTGCAGAAGTTCTCTCCACTGTTCCTTTCCCGGGGAAATATCATGGCTTTATTGAAGGCGATGATATTACGAAGGGCACAGTTGATGTTGTGGTAACGGACGGGTTTACAGGCAATGTAGCGCTGAAAACAGCCGAAGGCGTAGCGAAGTTAACCAAGCATTTTTTAACGGATGCGTTTAAATCCTCTCCCCTCGCAATTGTGGGATATTTGCTGTCTATGGGCGCAATCAAGAAAATGAAAGACAAGGTTGATCCGCGTAAATATAACGGCGGGATGTTCCTTGGGATTAATGGTATTTGTGTTAAAAGCCACGGAGGAAGCGATGTTCTGGGCACGCAAAACGCAATTTTGGTTGCGGCGGATTTGATACGTAATGATTTCAACGCACAGGTCGCCAATGAAATTGAACAGCTGATGGAGCAAGAAAGCTTCGTACAAGCGGTTGGGGTTTAAGTGTAAATGACAATGAATTCTATTATTAAAAGCACCGGCTCTTATTTGCCTGAACGTATCCTTACCAATGCCGAGTTGGAAAAAATGGTCGATACGACGGATGAATGGATTACGCAGCGCAGTGGGATTAAGCAACGCCACATTGCTCGCGATGATGAAAGCACGGGCGATATGGCGATTAAAGCCGCGCTTGATGCGCTAGCCACATCTGGCTTATCCCCTGATGATATTGATGGCGTTATTGTTGCCACAACCACGCCCGATAGGACGTTCCCGTCTGTTGCCGTAAAGGTGCAGGGCGAGCTGGGGATTAAGCCAGGGTTGGCGTTTGATGTTCAGGCTGTTTGTACGGGCTTTGTCTATGCGTTGACGGTGGCAGATAATTTTATTAAATGCGGGCAGGCTAAAAACATACTTGTGATTGGCGCAGAGAAAATGTCTAGCCTTGTGGATTGGACAGATAGAACCACCTGCGTTTTGTTCGCTGATGGCGCAGGTGCAGTTGTCTTGAGTGCCCAAGAAAATAACGAAGGCTTAGCAGGGCAGGGCATCCATTCTACACATTTATATGCCAATGGGGCGCAACGCGAAATGCTTCAAACCACGGGCGGGGTTTCGACCACGGGCGATAATGGCGTTATTGAGATGCAGGGGCGTGAAGTCTTTAAATATGCCGTGAGCTATATGGCGGATGTTGTTGGTGAAGTGCTAGAGCGTAATAACATTACCTCGGCTGATATTGATTGGCTGGTGCCGCATCAGGCGAATATCCGCATTATTGAAGGCACGGCTAAGAAACTCGATATGGGGATGGAGCAAGTTGTGGTCACGGTGGATCATCATGGTAATACCTCCGCGGCCTCGATTCCGCTGGCGCTAGATGAGGCGGTAAAGAGCGGTAAAATAATGCGCGGTCAAATGCTCCTCATCGAAGCCATGGGCGGTGGCCTAACATGGGGCGCGGCGTTGGTAAGGTTTTAGTCGTAATATCAGACACCTAGGGTGTTTTATGCTATAATAAACTTAAATAGATGTGGCTAACTTTTGCGGGTTTCTTGACGAACCCAGTTACACCATTTAATCATAATAGATATAAGGATACAGACATGACATTGGATATGGATACATCACAAACCATTACACGCGCAGATTTAGCGGAAGCTGTCTATGCGCAAGTGGGCTTGTCCCGTAATGAATCATCTGATTTGGTTGAACAAATGCTGGATGAAATGATGAATGCACTGGTTGAAGGGGATAGTTTAAAGCTGTCATCTTTTGGTAGTTTTCAAGTGCGTGAAAAAGCGGAACGTATTGGCCGTAATCCAAAAACAGGCGTAGAAGTACCTATTAAACCGCGTAAGGTTTTGGTGTTTAAAGCGTCTCATGTTCTCAAAGATAAAATTAATAAAGCAACACAAGCTTCTGATACTTAATAATAATTTATACTGTAAATAAAGGATCTATTTATGAATACCAAGACTTTGAATAATGATGCGGCTGAGTTTGATCAGAACGACGTAACTCAAAAGAGAATTATATCTGAATCCTCTTCCGTGCGTATTCAAAAGAAGATTAAGAAATCAAAAGATGCATTTCGTACTATCAGTGAAGTGGCAGACAAGCTTGTCGTTCAACAACATGTTCTTCGTTTTTGGGAAACAAAATTTTCACAAGTTCGCCCGTTGAAACGTGGCGGTGGCCGTCGTTATTACCGCCCTGAAGATGTGGCGTTGTTAACGCGCATTCATCATTTGCTTTACACTGAAGGCTATACGATTAAAGGCGTTCAGAAAATGTTGAAAGAGCAAGGTAAAGCGGGTGTTATCGCCGCGCAAGACCGCGCACAGGTTGGGGCTAAGAATTCTGCTCCAGCTCAATCAAAAGTGTCTGATGCGGCCGTGTCACCCAAACAAATCTCGCACACGCAACGTGCCACCTTAGAGATCATGCTCGCCGAGCTAAAAGCCATGCGCGCGATGATTAAGGTTTAGCTTTTAAATTTGATTTTCTTGTTTATGTGCGTTAATAAAGTCACATCGGAGTGTAGCGCAGCCTGGTAGCGCACTCGCCTGGGGGGCGAGGGGTCGGAGGTTCAAGTCCTCTCACTCCGACCATTACTTCTAATTTCTTATTATATTCAATGCTTTAAGCATATTAGGTATGCGGTGTAACCGTAAGGTGCGACCTAACATGCAAAATCCTAGCTATTTAATACGTTCCAGACACGCAATCTACTACTTCCGCTATCCAATGCCTGAATATGGCAATGGAAGACTGAGTATATCATTAAATACACGATGTCCAAAAGAAGCCTTGCGTCTCTCCAAAGTTCTCGAATACCATGCCTTTATGGTTATGAGCAATACAGATACAAATGCGCTGGATTACATAGAAGTTAAAGAGATACTGCGTAATCACTTTGCCGAAGTGCTGGAACGTATGAAGCGCACTATTGATAAAGAGGGTGAGTTGTCTAGTGAGAAGGTAACAGGGTTCTTAGATATTCAATCCTATGCGCTAGAAGCAATAAGAAATCAAGAAGACGAGCTTTATGGTGTCTATTTCTCTGATGACGAAGATATACCAGAGGGGCTAAGTCTTGATAGTAAATTAAAGCCTATCGCAGATAGAAACGGTATTACAAACAGAGATAGCAAAGAATACAAGGTTATGCGTAGAGAGTATAAGAGTGCCTTAAACGGCTATATAACATCGTTATTAGCCTATAATGATGATAAGGGTTTTTATAATTATAACCAATCTAAAAGTGAGACTGTACTGAGTAAGAACACTCTTAGTGATTTAAAGCTTGGTCATGTAATTGATGAATATTTAAAAGAAATTCAGGGTACTATGGGTACGCGAGGTTTTCGTGACCAGCGCGATTGTGTCAACTATCTTTTAGAGGTGTTCGGGA
Source organism: uncultured Alphaproteobacteria bacterium (assembly GCA_937941545.1). GTDB lineage: Bacteria > Pseudomonadota > Alphaproteobacteria > Micavibrionales > Micavibrionaceae. The sequence continues at coordinate 2,047 of CALDHI010000019.1, read as the reverse complement.
GAGGCATCCCTATAACGTCTATTGATTATGGGCAGGTGCGTAAAGTAAAGGCTATGTTACAGAATACCCCATCTAATAGAAACAAAATGAGAGAAACAAAAGGGTTGCCTTTATTGGAACAACTAAAGGCTAAAGATAAGCATGAGCTAAAGACAATAAGTGTCACTACAGTTAATAAATATCTTGGTTATATGAGTGGACTTTACGAATGGGCAACAAAGAACAAATATGTGTCTGAGAATCCTTTTAAGGGTATGAAGATTAAGCAAAGTAAAAAGCAGAAGAAGCGTAAAAACTTTACAAAAGAACAAGTTTTATTAATTTTAAATGCTGTGTCTGAATTGAATACTAATAAGCCTTTGGATAAGACACGTTATTGGTCTGCTATGATTGCAATTTATACTGGTGCACGCTTGAATGAAGTTTGTTCTCTAACTCCTGATGACGTTAAGCAAGATAAGGATACTGGCGTTTGGTATTTTGATATTATAGATGAGGAAGAAAGCAAGAGCCTTAAAACAGATGCAGGCAAACGCATTGTACCAGTGCACCCTATCTTAATATTATATGGAGTTATTATTAAGTTATATAGATAACTCTCTGCTATGTATTCCTTTAGGTTTAGTCAGGCAATCTTTAGCTTTATCTGTATACCCTTGATATTCTGGTTTAGCTACTTCATCCATATACTGTTTAAAGAAGTCTTGTTTAGTCTTCCACTTTACAAGTAATTCACCTTTATGCACCCAAGCATGTAGTAAGCAATTATGCTGTTCATTAAATTCTAAATATACGTGACTGTCTGGTCTTTTAGCTAGGTCAAGTAACCATGTTCTTACAGGTTTCCAATCGGCTTTCATGTAACCATTTACTTTTTCATCGGATAGGCTGAATGTTTTGCGCCAGAAGTCTTCTATGTTGACAACCCATACAACTCTTCTTCCTGTCTGTTCCTTGTAAAACTCTGCTCGTTCTCTACTATCTCTGATATCAATCTTACTTCTCTGTATCTCTATAACAGTATTGTTCGCTCCTAAGATATCGGCTCTATGTTCGTTATTAGTACCCATGACAACTTCACAACAGTCATCACGGATAGCTTGCTTCCACGATAAGTGCCATTCTGTTTCGGGTTCGTATCCATTAGTGAACTTTGGCTGTCCTCCCGCATACGCCCAATACTGGCGCAACTGTCCTACATGTGCTTTAACTTCTTTTCCAGTCCATGGGCAATGTCCAACAGCTCCACGCCCTGCATGCTCTGCTCTCATTCGTTGCTGATTAAATAGTGCCATTAACATGAGAAGGATTGTATTTGAAAATAACTAATTTAAAATTAACCTATAAAAACGATATAGTTTCGTAAGGGGGTAAATAACAAGTATGAGTTCCAAATCCCCCCCTTAGTACCGTATCTAGCGATTATCTTTCATAAGCTATATGACTATATGAATTATACAATGTAATCAGCTGTCATGATATGGAAGGGTATACCCTTTATAGTTTCTGATTAAGGTGTTTTAAGAGTCTGTGGAGCGCCTGTAGAGTCCGTTACAGTGCAATATAAATAGTTTCTGCTGTAATGGAGGCATGTTAAATTAAAGCCTCTCTAACGAGCTAATATGGGCGCTGATGGAAGTTTATATTAACTTCAAGTCTTCTTTGTGCCCGTAGTTAGCAATTTGTAATAAAGGGCAGGTCTCGATTGATTATATAACCAGAACTCTACTGCTGGTTACTCTTGTGATATAAAGGGGTGTTAGGCTTATTAGGGGAGGGCTAGGCGCGGTTGAATTCCAATGGACTTACAAATGTAGTAGGAAAGTTAAAGCCTCTGTAGCGCTCTTGTGCAAGCTTGTTTTAAAACGTACTTGACGGATTCCATCTAAGGTGCGACCTTGTGGTGTGACTTAACTTTAACCATAAACTGCGTAACCAAGGGTTTATAAGAGTTTTAAGTTTTGGTGGTGTATCCTCTCACTCCGACCATTACTTTTTCTGTTGTTAATAATGGCATCATCTTTTTTTCTTTTTAACTTATTTATGC
>CALDHI010000018.1 GCA_937941545.1 uncultured Alphaproteobacteria bacterium | reverse complement strand
TTACATAGAACTAACCTACGCGTTAGAGCGCGATGCACCGCCGTTTGAGGGCAATGACATTAAATCCCCTGAAAGCCTCTCGCGCTATGTCCTTGAGACTTACTCCAAAAAAGGAAGCAAAGTCTTTGACCCCTTCTTTGGGTTAGGAACAAATATGTTTATCGCGGAAGAAAGGGGGCGCACACCATTTGGATGCGAAGTCGATCAGGACAGATATGAATGGACGGCGGGACAGCTTGAAAATTGGACGCATATGATATGCGATGATGCGGGTAGGGTTGGTAAGTACGGTCTCCCCAAAATGGATTTAATCACCACCTGTCCCCCTTTTATGGAAGCCCGTGACAAATGGAACCCCCTATATGGCGGTGACCCAAAATATGATGGCTATGATAAATATCTAAAACGTATGAAGTTTATCTTTAGCAAAATGCCAGCCCTCATGAAAAAGACAACGCCCCTTATTATTCAACTCAATAATATCAACGGCAAAAAAGGCTTCACCCCCCTCATCCACGACATGGCATATGCTCTACAGAAAGATTTTATCCAAACTGGGGAGACAATAGTACAATGGAAAAACCCTATAAAGGATTACCCTTTTACGACATTGTTGGCGTTTAAGAAGAGATAGCAACTATTCAAAATGATTTTGCCATATATTTTCTATAATTTGCGCATCCTGATATTGAATGCGAGAGGGATACTGAGAAAAAGGAATATCATTATTAGCTATCATAAAAGCGCCAACTAACTCAGATGCCTCAACCTTGCATATAGAATAGTTTGCGCCCCCATTTTCTAAAACTGTATTCGGCGAACGCCCGTCATAAAGTAAGCGTATATGAGATCCGTGTTGTTTAAATTCATCCCTATCAATTTCATCATCAATGGATGTCATAGATGTTAGAACGGTGTTGATTTTAAGGTGTGATAATTGCTCTGCATTTAAAACAGGACTTTCATCACTAATAGTATTCGTTGCAAGAACAATCACTTCTGATTGAGCGACAACATCGTCTAGTATTGCAACAACGGTGAAACCATCTTGGACAGCTTCGCGTCTACGCATTATATCGATATCATATATTAAAATATTATTGTGACTCGCGCGCATTTTTTGCGCCGCATTTCGACCCATTGTACCATAACCAATAATGGTAATATTAGATTTTTCTGATACGTATTCATGCCCTAAAATGTTATTTGCTATCTCACAAGCTATATCTTGATCTGATGGTTTTTTCAAATTTCCTTGGGCACTTGAAAAAAACGGTATAGTAACCCCATCTTGATTAATCACTCTTTGCGTTCTCAGCTCACCATTTAACGTATGGTCTGTGATACCTAAGAACTGACCTTCAAAATGTTCAGTTAACAAACCTAGAGAATTAGAAAAGTACCCGCCATGGTCATTTATTACAAAAGAATTTTTCTTAAATGTATTCGAAAAAAAATCTGGTGAAAATGCGGAAAAAGAGAGAGCACAGCCCTCCTCAGTCAGCATACTTTTTATCTGTTTTACGATTTTTGGGTGTGCGTCAGAGGAACTACGTTTTAAAACAACGCCCGATAATAAATCATGATCTAAAAGCGACTGAATGAGAGGAATTTTATTATTATATGCGTGCAACACTTTCACCAAACCAATAGATTCAGTTTTTAATGCAGGGTATTTTTGTAGAAAACTTACAATGGCCTCATCATAAAAACTCTTAATTTTTTGGATACTCTGTTGTTGCATACAGAAATTAACCAGAAATTCAGCAATATGTCAAAACAATTAAACCACTTTCGCGCTTTGCTCTGCTTGTTTGGCTTCATTATACGCCCAATCAATCCATGGCATTAGCTTGGCTACGTCGCTTGGTTCAACCGTTGCGCCGCCCCAGATACGAATACCCGCAGGAGCCGCGCGATAGGAGGCAATATCATAGCCCGCTTTTTCCGCTTCCAGCATTTTCGTCATGCCCTTAACGAATGCCAAACGGTCATCTTCTGATTTATCCATGAACCACGCATCGGTAATCTTAAGGCAAATAGACGTACATGAGATTGTGTCCGCATCTTCGGCCAAAAACTCAACCCAATCCGTTTTGGCAACCCAATCCGCAACCGCTTTCAAACTATCGTTTGAGCGTTGAATTGTTGCTTTCAAACCGCCAATGCTTTCCACCCATTTCAGGGCATCCAAACAATCTTCTGTCGCAATCATAGACGGGGTGTTTAATGTTTCACCTTTAAATGCGCCTTCAATCAACTTATCACCTTTGGTCAGGCGGAAAATTTTTGGTAAAGGGCGGTTCGGTGTGAAGCTCTGTAGGCGTTCTGCGGCACGTGGGCTTATTACCAGCATACCATGCGCGGCCTCACTCCCCAGAACCTTCTGCCAGCTCCACGTTACAACATCCAATTTTTCCCATGGCAAATCATAAGCAAAGACAGCCGATGTCGCATCACAGATCATCAAACCCTTACGATCATCCTTAATCCAATCCGCATTGGGCACTTTCACGCCAGACGTTGTGCCGTTCCATGTGAACACAACATCACGGTCTGTATCCACGGTATTTAAATCAGGAAGCACGCCATAATCGGCCTTAATAATATTCACATCATCTAATTTAAGCTGATCCGTGACATCTTTACACCAATCAAGACCAAAGCTTTCCCAGCCCAGCATATCTACGCCGCGCTCACCCAGCATATTCCACATTGCCATCTCAACCGCGCCCGTGTCCGAGGCGGGAACAATCGCACAGCGATATCCCTCTGGAATACCCAGCAGCTCTACATGACGGTCAATCACTTCCTTAAGCTTGACCTTACCACCCCCCGCACGATGCGAGCGACCATACCAGCCGTCTTTCAACGCCTCCACGCTCCACCCAGGGTGCTTTGCGCACGGGCCGGAAGAAAATTGCGGGTTAGTTGGCTTCACATCAGGCTTCGTCATTTTAAACATACTTTCAAATAAGAGATTAAATTTCTTCTTATTGAATAAAAAATTCTGCTATCCATGTCTAGTAAAACTTCATATTTCCTCTATATTATTAAGCATGACAAAACTTTCGGTAAATTTGAACAAAGTAGCTCTCTTGCGTAATCAACGCGATGGGGGGGAGCCAAATGTCATTTCTCATGCGCAAATGATTATCGAAGCTGGGGCGCAAGGGCTGACCGTTCACCCTCGCCCAGATGAGCGCCACATCCGCAAAAGCGATATCCCTGCCATTGCTGAGTTTTTGGCACAGTGGGAAGACAAATCAATCGAATTCAATATAGAAGGTTATCCTTCTGAGGACTTCATAAAACTCTGCCTTGCGCATAAATGCGACCAAGTCACCCTCGTCCCTGATGATCCCAATCAAAAAACATCCGATCATGGTTGGGACATCTCAAATAACAAAGTAATTTTAAAAGATGCCATTTCTCGTTTACAAAAGGCAGGGCGGCGTGTCTCTATCTTTGTAGATGCCACGCCAGATATTATTGATAGCGTCCTCGAAGTGGGCGCAGACCGTATTGAACTTTACACTGGCCCCTATGAGACAGGCGAAATCAAACTTGATAAATTCATAGAGACCGCCACCCTTGCCAAACAGGCTGGTATTGATGTAAATGCAGGGCATGATTTGAACTTGGACAACCTTGCCCGTTTCATCGCCGCTATCCCCGAATGTGACGAGGTTTCCATCGGTCACGCCTTAATCGGCGATGCCTTGAAAATGGGTTGGAACGCAACCATTAGCGCTTACTTATCGGCCATAAAATTCGGTCAAAAACAAGCCAAAGAAACGGTGATATAAGATGACTTTTACCCTTACCCTTGTGGCCGCAGATATCCTTTCTGATGAAGAGATTAATACGCTATATAATTTCTTAGATGAAGATAATATTACACATCAAAAAGAAATAAAATGGCTAATACCAAATAAATCCGCTGCCATTAAAATACAACATATTTTAACGCTTCCTCAAATTAAAAAATTACGTCATGTTTTTAATATTGATAAAATTGATATTTTCTGTACAGAAATAAAGCCCTATAAATTATTTTTAGCGGACATGGACTCCACGATTGTTACATCAGAAACGTTAGATGAGTTAGCCGATGAAGCGAATATTAAAAGCAAAATAGCCGACATCACGGCACGCGCCATGCGCGGCGAGCTAGACTTTCATGACGCTATTCGTGAGCGCGTTGGTTTACTTAAAAACCTCCCCGTAAGCGCCCTACAAAAAACTTTAGACAACACAAAAACGTCAACTGGTGCAGAGGTTCTTTTGAAAACTCTCAAACAAAACGCTTTATTCTGCGTATTGGTCTCAGGGGGCTTCACGCATTTCACACAACCCATCGCTAATCAATTAGGCTTTGATAAAAATCATGGCAATACTTTAAACATTGAAAATAACGTCCTCACAGGAGACGTCATCGACCCGATTCTGGACAAAGAATCCAAATTGGCTCTACTACAACATTACGTAAGCGTCCAAAAATGTGACCTAAGTGAGAGCATTACAATCGGCGATGGCGCCAATGATTTACCGATGTTAGAAGCCGCGCAAAACGCAGGCGGCCTCGGCATCGGCTATCAACCCAAACCCCTCGTTGCCGACACAATATTAAATTGCATCATTCATACAGACCTAAAGTCCGTTTTGTATATGCAAGGCCTAACGCCAGAATAAGCGCGTTAAAAATTCCCTTTTGCTCCGCCCCCGATTTTCACGTACAATGAATATCTAACAAATGCAAAGCAACTCATGACCCATAACGAAGCGAAGAAAAATTATAACTTTACCGTCCCACAGGACGAACTGGACGATTTGTTGAAGCAATATTGTCGTAATTACACGACTATGGCACGTGAAGGACAGTTTGATAAAATTGTCGGACGAGACGCCGAAATTGACCAAGTCATGTTGATTTTATTGCAACGTAACCGTAAAAACGCCTGTATGTTGGCGCCCGCTGGGGTTGGTAAAACTGCGCTGGTGGCGGGTTTGGCGCAAGCGATTGTGAATGAGCGCGTTCCCGATTATCTCAAAAATGCACAAGTCTTAGAGCTAGATATGTCCGCCATGGCGGCAGGCACCAACAGCCCGGGTGAATTCCAAGCCCGCTTTATCCCTATCTGTAAAGGACTGGCCGAGCGCTATCATCATCCAGAATTCCCTAAATATATTATGTTCATTGATGAAATTCACACCATCATGCCCACCGTCACTGGCTCTGCCTATGCAGGTTTATCTGAGGTAATGAAGCCTTATATGACCGTAGGGGATTTACACATCTTAGGCGCGACGACCTTGGACGAGTTCCGCATGTATGTGGCGGTTGATCCCGCGCTTGATCGTCGTTTTCAAAAAGTGCATTTACGCATGCCAACCGCTGATGAAACACTGCAAATTCTTAAAGGCATCAAAGCAAGTTATGAGCGTCACCATAAACTCACCATTCCCGATGAAGTGCTAGAGGAAGTTGTGAAGCTTACCGAAGAACATATGCGTAAACGTACTCAACCTGATAAATCCATTATCACAATGGATGCGTCTTGCGGGTGGCATAATATGTTTAAAAGTGAAGAGCGCATTTTGTCCATGGAGGCCGTCTACATGATGGTCGCCAAAGAAACAGGCATCAACGCCGCCGCCCTGACGGATATGGAACTAAACACCAAACAAACCTATGACCCCACAAAGAACAAGGTCGAGACAGGCGCCGTTAACTTTGAAGACACCAAAGAATAAAACTATGGAACAAAAAAACACATCCCAAAACGGTAATGCCATTGTTATGATAATGGTCGCCATCGCCCTGTTTGCCGCACTCGCCTACGCATTTAACAGCACCAGCCGTAGCAGCTCAAACTTCGTCAGTGACGAGCAAGCCAGTGCCTACGCCAACCAAATTTTAGCTTACGGCAGAGAGGTCAAATCTGCCGTTAAACGCCTGCAACTGCGCGGGTGCAGTGAAACTGAAATCAGTTTTGAGAATAATGAAATTGCGGGTTACACAAATACCAACGCCCCAAACGACAAGTCCTGTCATGTCTTTGATATTGCAGGAGGAGGATTGCAATATATTACCCCCTCACTCTCTATGCTAGAAAGTGACCACTCTACATATGACTCTTACGGAGAATCCTTCTATGCTAATAAAATTCAAGTTGTGGGCGTAGGAACAAGTTGCGCAACAGGCGATTGCACTGAACTTACAATGCACATTCCTCATTTGAAACCTTCAATATGCCAAGCCATCAATAAATCTATTAATATCAATAATGTAAGTGAATCCATAACAGACCATGAACATGTAGCGAATGATAAATTTATTGGAATTTATGAATTTATAACAACTGGTGCAACCAGCACCATCGCCGATGGCACAGGCGCGAACGCTCTACCCTCTGGATTAAAAAATGGATGCATTGAAAGATCTGATTTAGCTGCTCTTGGAGAGCCTTTTAATTATTTTCACGTTCTAATCGTTCGTTAAAAATCAGGCTACTTTTTCTTTTTTATTGGTGATTTTTCACGAAGAAAAACAAAATTTTTATCATCCGATAAATAGTTCATAAATTGATACCCATCAGCCTTAAAGTTTTTCAAGCCTTGAGCCGTTTCAATTTGGTTTTGTATCATATACCGCGCCATCGCACCGCGTGCGCGTTTGGCAAACAAACCAATAACTTTTGGCGCGCCATTTTTAAGTTCCTTGAAATGACAATTAATAAACGGAACAGTTAGATTTTTTGATTGCACCGCTTTGATATACTCGTTCGAAGCCAAGCATATAATGCTTTTATCTTTATGCGTTTTCACCGCTGCCTCGCACGCCTTTGTTAAGCGATCGCCCCAAAAATCATAGAGGTCTTCGCCGCGCCTATTATTTAACTTCGTTCCCATTTCAAGACGATAGGCTTGTATTAAATCCATCGGACGCAGCACCCCATACAGCCCCGATAAAATACCTAAATGATTTTGAGCAAAGGATAAATCATCTTGCGTTAAACTATCCGCCTCTAACCCCACGTAAGTATCACCGCGAAATGCCATCACCGCAGGACGCGCATTATCGTTGGTAAAGGGTGTCTCGAAGCGTTGAAATCTATCATAATTCAACGCGCCTAACTTTTCCGATATGTTCATTAAATTTTGCAAATCGCGCGCTGATAGCTTTTGCGCGATATCAACAAGCTCTTGTGTTTCTGATAAGAACTGAGGCTGTGTCGTTTTTTTGATAGGGGACTCTATTTCAAAATCCATTTTTTTTGCAGGGGAGATTAAGGCAAACATTTTATAAAATCCTATTTCACTTTTTCTTTAGAACTGGTTTTTTCATTCGTTGATTTATCATTAGGCTCATATTTGAAAACCAATGCGTTTTTCTTGAAATCAATCTTAACCGCGCCACCCTTAACCAACTTCCCAAAAAGAAGCTCTTCGGCAAGAGGCTTTTTGATTTTCTCTTGAATAACACGTCCCAACGGACGCGCCCCCATGGCGGGATCATACCCTTCCTTGGCGAGATAATCACGCGCGGAATCAGTTAGCTGTATCGTCACGTTTTTCTCGGTTAATTGCGCTTCCAATTGTGCCATGAATTTATCAACCACTTGCGCCACCGTTTTCTGGCTCAACGCCGTGAACGGTACAATCGCATCAAGGCGGTTTCTAAATTCTGGTGTGAACATTTTATTGATGGCTTCATTATCTTCATCAACGCGCATCGTGCGCTCAAACCCAACGGGAGCTTTTGCCAACTCCGCCGCGCCCGCATTTGTGGTCATGATTAAGATGACATTGCGAAAATCAATTGTCTTACCGTTATTGTCCGTCAGCTTGCCGTAATCCATAACCTGCAACAAGATATTGAAAATATCAGGATGCGCCTTTTCAATTTCATCAAGCAACAAAACGCAATGTGGCGTTTGGTCAATTTTATCGGTCAATAATCCGCCTTGTTCAAACCCAACATAACCAGGGGGGGAGCCGATGAGACGCGCCACGGCGTGACGCTCCATATATTCACTCATATCAAAACGCGCCAAATCGACACCCAGTGATAGCGACAATTGTTTCGCCACTTCGGTTTTACCCACACCCGTTGGGCCAGAAAACAGGTAACATCCAATTGGTTTTTCCGCATCGCGCAAACCCGCCCGCGACAACTTAATCGCATCGGTCAGCGTCTCAATCGCAGGGTCTTGGTCAAATACAAGCGTTTTCAAATCGCGTGTTAAGTTTTTCAGCGCACTCTTATCATCTTTATTCAGAGACTTAGATGGGATACGCGCAATCGCGGCCACCACGCCTTCTATATCTTCCAGCGTAATGATTTTCTTACGTTTATCTGCGGGCACTAACATTTGCGCCGCGCCAACTTCGTCAATGATATCAATCGCCTTATCGGGGAGTTTAAGATTGCCCATATATTTTGCTGATAACTCAACAGCCGCCTTAATCGCTTCATCCGTATATTCAATATCGTGATGCGCTTCGTAATATTTCTTAAGACCGCGCAAGATATCAATCGCCTCATCAATGGTGGGTTCAACCACATCAATCTTTTGGAAACGGCGTACCAGCGCACGATCTTTTTCAAAATGATTACGATATTCTTTGTAGGTCGTTGACCCAACACAACGAAGCGAGCCGTTCGATAAGCTAGGCTTTAAAAGGTTTGAGGCATCCATTGCCCCGCCAGACGTCGCGCCCGCTCCAATGATAGTATGAATCTCATCAATGAATAAAACCGCACCATCAATTTTCTCTAACTCTTTTAAAACGGCCTTAAGGCGTTCTTCAAAATCACCGCGATAGCGCGTCCCAGCTAATAAAGACCCCATATCAAGGGAAAAAATAGTCGCGTTTAACAACACTTCGGGAACATCTTTATCATTAATTTTCTTGGCTAAACCTTCCGCAATCGCGGTCTTACCCACGCCAGGATCCCCGACATAAAGGGGATTATTTTTCGAGCGACGACATAAGATTTGAATCGTACGATTAACTTCTTTTTCACGCCCAATCAGTGTATCAATTTTTCCTGCTGCGGCTTTTTCGTTTAGATTTTTACAATACGCATCCAGTGCTTCTCGCCCTGTTTTAGTTTCATGAAGTTCTTCATCTCCATTCTCTGCTCCCTTTGGCAACGATGCCTGAGCGGGATCAATACCCGGAACTTTCGCAATGCCATGGGAAATATAATTCACCGCATCAAAGCGCGTCATGTTTTGTTCTTGTAAGAAAAATACACTATGACTTTCACGTTCACTAAATAACGCCACCAATACATTGGCACCCGTCACTTCCTCGCGCCCTGCGCTTTGCACATGGATGGCGGCGCGTTGAAGCACCCGTTGAAACGCCGTTGTCGGTTTGGCTTCCTCCGCCTCTTCTGAAATAAGATAATCCAATTCTTGCTTGAGATAATTTTCTAAATCGCTACGTAATTCTTCTAGCTTAATACCACAAGAGCGAAGCACTGCCATAGCGTCTTGGTCAAACGTCAACGCAAATAAAAGATGCTCCAACGTGGCAAATTCATGCCCCATCTTGGTCGCCTCTTCCAAGGCCTTATGCAGTGTCTTTTCTAAATTACTAGAGAGCATTATTTATTCCTTCTCCATCGTGCATTGTAAGGGTTGTTCGCTTTGGCGGGCATAATCCATGACTTGGGCAACCTTGGTTTCGGCGACTTCGTAGGTGAAAATTCCGCATATTCCTACACCGCGACGATGAACATGCAACATCACATCCGTGGCTTCTTGTCTATTTTTATTGAAAAAGCGCTCGAATATATGAATAACAAATTCCATGGGGGTGTAATCATCATTGAGTAACAACACCTTATACATGGATGGTTTTTTGGTTTTAGGGCGCGTTTTTAACAGCACCCCTGCTTGCTTTTGATCTTCAGAGTCGAAATTTGCCCCATTATCATTATTGAAATTAGGATCATCTTCGTTATCGGCGCGAACGTCTATTTTAATATGTGAAATCATGAAAGCTTCTTGAATAAAAGGCTGAATTAAATAACACGCTCATCATAGCGAAAATAGCTTAAAAATCAATGAATCCATCTGCGTTTCACGATTATGGCGATTTTCGTCGTTTTCAGGTACAATGGTGGATAATTATTTGAATAAAAATGATGCAATTCAAGGGGTAGCCATTGTCACGCCCCTTTATTAACCGTTATATTATTCAAGGGTATTCGTTTTTTAGGCACGTATTAGTAAGGGTTAGCTTTTTGCAACATTTCACATTCAAAATTATGGCAATACTGCTCATCAATCTTATGGTGCTCACTACAGCGTTCAGCCCTTATACCGCGCACGCGAAAAATTATAATAAGAAAAGCAGTTCTAAATCTGGCAGTAAAGAAAACCCTAAATATGCCTCACTGGTTATGGATGCAGAAACAGGGCGAATTTTATCTTCGCGCTATTCTACCAAATCATTACACCCCGCTTCTTTGACAAAAATGATGACGATGCTATTGGCTTTCGAAGCACTAGATAGAGGCGAAGTGCGTAAAGATACCCGTATCCGTGTTTCCAAATATGCCGCCAGTATGGTACCGAGTAAATTAGGGCTTAAAGTTGGCTCAACGATTAAATTGGAACACGCCATAAAAGTATTAGCGACCAAATCAGCCAATGATATTGCCGTCGCCGTCGCCGAGCATTTAGGGAAGACGGAAAGTCGTTTCGCGCAAGGCATGACCACGCGCGCCCGCACGATTGGTATGAAAAAGACCCGCTTTAAAAATGCCTCTGGCCTGCATCACCCAGACCAAGTGACAACAGCGCGTGACATGGCGTTATTGGCGCGGTACATTTTAAGACGTCATCCGCATCAATATAAATATTTCTCTACGCGCTCTTTTTCTTATCAAGGGAAAACATATAAAAATCATAACAAGCTGCTCGCCACCTACCAAGGAATGGATGGATTTAAAACGGGGTATATTAATGCCTCTGGTTTCAACCTTGTGGCCTCGGCACAGCGTAATGGCCGCCGCCTTATTGGCGTTGTATTTGGCGGACGATCTGGTGCAACGCGTAATGCACACATGGCCGAAATTATGGATGCAGGATTTAACAAAGTGAAAAATTCACGTACCGCTAGCTACGTTCAAAAAGCAACACCGCCAACACCGTCACAAAAACCAACCTATGGCGTGGCAAAAGAACCTATTGCACGCAGCATACCACAACAAGTCGCGCGTGCCACCAGAACACCTGTTCCTGCGCCTAAGCCTGCCGCTTCACAAAAAACATTTAGTAACTACGCGTCTTTATCCGCTTTAAATGCACAAAACACGTCCCCTAAAATTACGACTAATCGTATTATTGGCGAAGGGGATATTGATATGGAAGCCCAAGTAGCAACCGCGACAAACACCACAACAACATCGATGCAATTACAGCGATCTCTAAAAGCGGCAGGCAACGCTCTTGTAACTCATATGGGTGAAAAGACAGGCATGAATGGCATTACATCAGGCCAAATAAATAGTAAGAATGCGACTTCTTCTCTGCCCCATCCAAAGGATGTTGTTGGAAAGTGGGCGGTGCAAATTGGTGCCTTTAATTCTCGGGTTAAAACAGATAACGCCTTGCGCGTTGCCAAGCAAAGATTACCCGCCCACCTACAACTTGCCAGCCCAATGACGGTGCCTTTAAATACAGATAAAGGCATGATTTTTAGAGCGCGTCTTGGCGGTTTAGACGAAAGCCAAGCCCGTCAAGCCTGTCAAATATTTGATGATTGCATTGCGGTTGCCCCCATCGCCACACGTTTGAGTAGTCGGTAAGTCATGGCATATCACAAGCAATCAGGAAATGTTTTAATCTATATCTTAGGCGCAATTTTCTTGCTTGGGTTATTGGTGGTTTTGGTTAAAGGCTCCTCCACGCCAGGATCAAACGTGGATAAAGAACAATTGCTTATTCGCGTCGCAGAAGTGCAGGAATATGGTCAAGAGTTGGAGCGTTCCATTGCCTATATCATGCAAAGCGGTCACAGCGAAGTTGATATTCGTTTCGCCCACCCAGATGCACCAATTGCCTATGGCGACATAACAGACACACCTAGTCGTCAAGTTTTTTCACGAAGTGGCGGCGGTGCAAAATACCGTGAAGCACCTTCAGATATTCAAATCACGCCAACAAATTGGATTTTTAACGCTGAAAATGATGTAGGTCTAATTGGGTCAGGCGGCTGCTCTTCAGATTCATGTGCTGATTTAATCGCTTTATTAATGAATGTAACTCAAGATTTTTGTATTGAAGTTAATAATAGATCTGGTTTAGATAACCCGTCAGACGCACCGCCACAAGATAATTTACTCGCTGCTTTCAGTACTCCCTTCACGGGAACTTATCAACGCATCAACAGCATAATTGATAATCCCAATGTTGCTATGTTAAATAATTTAGAAGGATGTTTTGAAGGTGGCGGAACGCCGCCAACAGGGACGTATCATTATTATCGTGTTCTATTAGCTAGATAATTTTATTTATTGAACAGGCTTCGAAATACGTCCTTTTACAACATCTTTGGCCATGTTCGTTTTCACATTATTCATTTCCGCCGTCGTTTTTGCGATTTCAGCATCTAATTTCTGAATTTCAGCTTCAATAGCTTCAAGACTTGGCAGCTCACTTGTGGTTTTGATAGGCTGTGTTGTAACGTCTGGACGCGGCGTAACTATGACATCTGATTTTACATCACGATTAATCACTTTGATCGCATTCCGTGACGCTTTTCTATCCGTATAAGAGGGTATAGATTGTGACACACGGCCAGCAATTGCATTTCTTGAAATGTTTGTGGGCGCCGCTTGGGCATCAACATCAATCATTGGAGCTACTTTTAACATTGAGGCTTCCACAGGCGCAACAGGCGCTCTAGGCGCGGGTATTGCTTTTACTTCACCAATAGGTGCCATCACTGGAGTAACGATTACATCTGGTATCACCGCAACGGGCCTTGGTGCTAAAGGCTGTGTAACTTCCATAGGCACAGGCGCAACGCGGCGTTGAGTCATGGGCTTATTAAAAGTTTTCTTGCCTGTTGGTTTCAAAAATTTCTGATTGGCAGGTCCCATTTTAAGAAGCTCTGCCCCTTGAATGAAATACTGCCCCGTTTCTTCAGTCAATTGCCTTGCACTCTCATTATAAGAATCAAACACACGCACGGCAATCATAACATTATTACCGTTTTGCAAAGCGGGTTTACCTTGTGCATCGGTCAACGCTTGCGCTTCATAGGTAAAGACGTAAGCCCCCTCAGGCTTATCTGATAACGCATAACCAATATGACGCATAGATTCACGTAAATCATTATCTAAGTTTGCATAGAAAGTCGTCATAGGGTCTGGTGTAGAAATATAAACTGGCTTAGGCGCCATGCCCGCACGCATCGTTAAGCGTTCAAGTAAGTCATAAACAGCGCTACGAAATTGCTCTGCTTGCGTTGCATCCATATATTTACGCTGTTCCACAGTAATAGATGCAGGGGATTTTGCCGCAGGGGATTTATACTCATTATGATGATACGTATATCCAGAAGGCATTGCACTCGAATAAAAACCACAGGCTGATAACGTTGCCAGTGACGTGCCTAAAACAAGTATGCGTGTTAAGTTTTTATGATGTGTCATGATGCCGATAACCCCGATAGAAAATATGATGAGAAAAAGTACATAGAAAAAAGACTATATAATAAGAGTAGAAATCTGATTCCGATTCTATCAGATGAAATAAAATTCGTATAGAGGCGAATTATCGAAAAATAAAAAGGCAGCCATATTCTGAGTTAGCCCCCCTACAAGGGTCTCTTATACTTCTTCAACAGTATAGATTTAGGGTCTTTTGGATATTTTCAATAAAATTGTATCTATTTTTCATCATATCCTAAGACCTTCTGGCGTATTATTGAATACTTGATAAAGAACAAATAAGAGTAAAATTAAAATATACGTTTTTAACGTTATCGCAAATATTAATGGTTTGGTAAGAACTTTAAGTCATACTTAATCATTAGGGATTTTAATTTTGGGCGCACATGGGGGACACATGCAAAAACCAGATCATAGACAAAACGGTATTTTTTCTAAACTGCAAGCAAGGTTTAGGAAAAACAGACTAGGAGAGCTTCTTGTCCAAGACGGGGTTTTAACGCCCTCACAACTTCATCAAGCACTTAAAGAAAGTCGTGACTCTGGTTTACAATTAGGTCAACTCCTTATTCGTAACAGAATTGTTTCAACATATGAAGTTCGTCGTACGCTTTTAGAACAATTTACGGTTCGTTGTATGATGGCGGGTGTGGCGGTATTCATTTCCGTCAGCTCAATGGGCATGGCAAAACAAGCCAAAGCAGGACAAATTCAAGACGCAACAGCGCGGATATCCTTAGTACAAACATCTTTCCAAAAAGCGGCCTTTCATCCAAAATTATTTGGAGCGACAGAAAAAAGATCAACATCCTTAAAAGCCTTTGATAAATGGACAGGTATGTTTGACCGATTTAATGCGTCATTAAATTCATCAAGCGGTAGTCCAGAGATTACACAATTTAGAAGTGATTTAGCGAAGTTAAAAGGACTGCCTATCAATAAAATGGCCAGCGCCGTAAACGATATGATGAACAAAAAAAGATACGTCACAGATAAAGCCAATTACGGTAAAACAGATTATTGGGCGACCCCTGTTGAGTTTCTTAAAAAAGGTGGTGACTGTGAAGATTTCGCGATTGCAAAATATACAGCTCTTCGCGCATTAGGAGTTCCTGAAAACCGCCTTCGTGTTGCGATTGTTCAAGATTTACAAAAGAACATTCCACATGCCGTTTTAATCGTTTACACAGATCAAGGGCCAATGTTGTTGGACAATCAAATCAAAACAGCAATTAATGTTGATAAGGTTAGTCACTACAAGCCAATCTTCTCTATTAATCAAGATGCGTGGTGGTTACACACAATGCCTAAAAACGGCCTTACTCGTATGGCATCTGCAGCGCAGTAATTCATAACAATTTTTATTTAAAAGAACCTCCTTAATATAGGGGGTTTTTTCTTGTGTACATCACATGTTTTGTCATATAAAACTTGACGCATTACCTTGTCCTATCCTATAGTTTAATTATTACATAAAACCATAGGATTATAATGCTTCATTACGCCCTTATTGCGAGTTTTTTGACGTTATCGTTTACCAGCATCATAGGCATGCCGCAGAGCGCCCTTGCAGCGTCTGGCGATATTTTAGGCGCGCCATCCGTTAAAACATACTCCGCACAAAAATTACCGCGATGGGGTGCAATACAACAAAGCACTTTAAATGCGCGCTTCAATGCAACAGATAAAGCCTTCGAAGATTGGGATGGTTTTATTACCAAAGCCAAAAATGATCCACCACTGCGCAAGATGATGAAGACAAACGTC
The DNA here is from genome assembly GCA_937941545.1 of uncultured Alphaproteobacteria bacterium. Classification (GTDB taxonomy): domain Bacteria; phylum Pseudomonadota; class Alphaproteobacteria; order Micavibrionales; family Micavibrionaceae. The sequence continues at coordinate 6,606 of CALDHI010000018.1, read as the reverse complement.
TTTGTGAACAAGTTCGCCTATAAACAAGATAATTGGGTGTATGACCAAGACGATTATTGGGCGTCCCCTGCCGAAATGTTTAAAAATGGTGGAGATTGCGAAGATTTTGCCATTACGAAATATTTCACGCTCCGTCAGATGGGCTTTGATGCATCTGCCATGAAAATTGCTATGGTCTATGATGTGTACTCAGGGACAGACCATGCGTTTTTAATTGTGACCCATAATAAGGTCGATTATGTTTTAGATAACCGTGAAAAAATGGTTGTCGCGCGGTACATGAAAAATAGATACCGCCCCCATTACGCCTTTAACGAAAAAACAGTATGGGTCTATGACAGCCCCCAAATGGTTCAAAAAATGCGTCACGACGATGGTAGTATTATCGCGGGAAATAGGTAAAATATCATTTGATGATTTCTATGATTATTGAACCGCGATAACGGCTAATCAATATCCGCAATTCTTAAAATATTAGTTGTGCCAGACACGCCAAACGGCACACCCGCGGTTAGAACAATTTTATCGCCTTTTTGCGCATAACCATTTTCTTTCACAACGCGCACCGCGACTTCAACGGCTTTTTTAAAACGATCAACATTTTCAATTTCAAATGTCCGCACCCCAAATGACATCATCAATTGACGCGCCGTACTGGCGTTTGGCGTTAAGCATAAGATAGGCACATCAGGGCGTTGGCGAACAGTTCTACGCGTCGTAGACCCAGACGTCGTGTAATTCACAATGGCGGCCGCATTAATATCTTGCGCAGTATAGGTCGCCGCCACCGTAATTGCAGCCGATGCATCATTACCTGTTTTGGGATGATCGGCATTCATAATGCGGCGATAGTTTTTATCGCTTTCCGTACTTTCACAAATACGATTCATGATACCCACAGCCTCAAGAGGATATTGCCCGACGGCGGTTTCAGCCGACAGCATCACCGCGTCCGCCCCATCATAAACCGCTGTTGCCACATCGGAAGCTTCCGCGCGGGTTGGGCGCGCATTATCCACCATAGATTCTAACATCTGCGTTGCCACAATAACGGGTTTGCCTGCGTGGCGCACTTTACGCACTAATTTCTTTTGTACTGAAGGCACTTGCTCAGGTGGAATTTCAACCCCTAAGTCACCGCGGGCAATCATGATGCCGTCTACAACTTCGATGATCGCGTCAATATTTTCAACCGCCGATGGCTTTTCAATTTTCGCCAAAAGCGCTGCGCGTCCTTTAATCAGGTTTTGCGCCATAATTACATCTTCGGCGCGTTGCACGAAACTTTGTGCAATCCAATCAACGCCCATTTCAATAGCGGCTTCTAAATCAATTTTATCTTTTTCGGTTAACGCTTCAATAGGCAGAATAACACCTGGGATATTAAACCCTTTATTATTGGATAGTTTCGAGCCTGCCATGACTTTGGAATCTAAACCATTAGCATCTTTTGCCGTAATTTCAACGCGCACCTTCCCATCATCCAACAGAATTTCAGAGCCCACTTCCATCGCCTCTAACACTTCAGGGTGGGGCAGTTGAACGCGAGTTTCATCGCCAAGCGCCTCATCCATATCAAAGCGGAAAGCTTGCCCTTCAACCAAATCAATCGCATCATTCACAAAGCGACCAATACGTAACTTAGGCCCTTGCATATCACCCATTAAACACACAGGACGGCCAAATTCTTTCTCAAGCGCACGCGCTGTATCAACATTTTTTTTATGCGCCTCGTGGGAGCCATGAGAGAAATTTAGGCGGAATACATCGACGCCTGCTTCAAATAATTGACGCATCATCACAGGATCACCAGAAGCAGGTCCCAATGTAGCAACGATTTTTGTTTGGCGATAACGGCGAATATTTGAAGACATCTTGGGGTTCTCTTTCTAACTATTTTCTTTTATTTTGTAACATAGAGTATGAATCCGATTGCGCCCCTTTGTAAAGGTTGAATTTTTAACAATAAACGTCTTGTTTTGTGTAACCAAATGACATTTTTGACGAATATAACTCTATGAAACATATATTATTGATATTATTAGGTATTTTTAGCGCAACAGGTTTGGTTTACACCGCCTATTCAGCGAACGCCCAACCAAACGAGACAAGCACAATGACCAAAGAAAATAAAAAGCAATCCTTTAACACAAACCACCTAACCCCATTACAAAAGCAAGTCACGATGGAAGGTGGAACAGAACGCGCATTTCAAAACGAATATTGGGATCATAAAGAAGCAGGCATTTATGTGGATGTTATTAATAGCGAGCCACTTTTTTCCTCCACGGATAAATTTGATTCAGGCACAGGATGGCCTAGCTTCACAAAGCCAATCTCAGACCATATGGTAGACGAACATAAAGATTCAAAATTCGGTATGGTCAGAACCGAAGTAAAATCGAGTGCTACCGACGCACATCTTGGTCATGTCTTCAATGACGGCCCAAGTGAAACAGGCGGCTTACGTTATTGCATCAATTCCGCCTCGATGCGTTTTGTCCCCAAAGCAGATTTAGAAAAAGAAGGCTATGATGCCTACTTAAAACTTTTTGAATAACTTTATATGATTTTATTTTTATGATGAGGATAAATGAAAACGTGATATACTTGTAATCAGTTATTTAATCATCCTATCAACAAGGGTCCTCCTTGAACATAAATTTAAGATATTATATATATAACGACATTGGTCGAAGCGATGGAAGGGTATCTTTCATGTCTTTAACCATCATAGAATAAACGAGCCGCTTGGGAAACCAATGCGGTTTTTTTGTTTTTATCTTTAACCCCTCGAAGCAAAGGAGCTTTCATGTCTAAAAAAAATCGTAGTAAAAATAAAAATTACAATGGTAACATCGTGCACCCCCACTTTGATGAAAGATATGAACAAAAACAAAAAAGCGATTGGGATCCCTTAGCAGATGCCATTGATGGACGACGTGATAAAAAATACGTTAAGAACATCAGACCGCGCTCCGAAGGGCAAGTAGAGCTGATTAAGGCCATTGAAGAATATAATCTTACGCTCGCAATCGGCCCTGCGGGAACGGGCAAGACCTATATCGCTATTTCAAAAGCAGTTGAAGCCTTAGAGAAAAAACAAGTGGAGCGCATCATTCTTTCCCGCCCCGCCATGGAAGCAGGTGAATCTATCGGGTATCTGCCTGGTGGTTTAGATGAAAAAATGGCTCCGTATTTGCGCCCTCTATATGATGCATTAGGCGATCGAATGGGCGGCAAAAAAGTACGTCAATATCTTAGCGATGGCACGATTGAAATTGCGCCCGTTGGGTTCATGCGCGGACGGACACTTAATAACTCCTACGTTGTAATTGACGAGGCGCAAAACTGTACCTATGGACAGTTAAAGATGTTGCTGTCACGACTTGGCTGGCACTCTACCATGGTGGTGACGGGCGATCCAGATCAAAGCGATTTGTTAGAGGGCATTTCAGGCCTAACGGATATAATGAACCGCATGAGGCCACTGGAGAATGTAGCAATATGCGAATTGGGTGCGCGTGATATTGTACGCCATCCTTTGGTCGCCGAAATGCTAACCGTGTTATAAAATAACTTGAATTATCTCCTCGAAAATAGCATCCTCTTACAAACTTAAGAGGGTGTTATTTTTATGAATAAATTTCAAATATTACGTATCATTTTTATCTTAGTCGTTGGCCTAGGGCTATCGGCTTATATCGCCTCTACGCAATTTAATAAAGAAAATGAAAGCGCCCTTGTCGCCTCTAATTTTGGCGGCGATTATTCTTTGAACAATCATTTAGGGGAGCGCGTGACGCAGGATGATTTTAGCGATCAATACCGTCTTCTTTATTTTGGCTTCACCTATTGCCCCGTGATATGTCCCACAGAATTACAACGCATGACACAAGTAGTAAATCAATTACCTGAAGCTATTGCGGCGCAAATCAAACCTATGTTTGTTACCATTGACCCCGATCGCGATAATACGACCACCATCAAAAATTATATCAGCGCCTTCCACCCAAATTTTGTTGGCCTGACGGGGACACAAGAAGAAATTGATGTGATTAAAGACGGATACAAAATATATGCCGTTAAAATGAAAGATGAGACGATGACCGAATATACAATGGATCATTCATCCTATATTTATTTCATGGGCCCCAATGATGATTTATTCCAAATATTCAAAATAGATGACAGTATTGATTACATGGCCGATAAAATAACCAAACGGCTTCATTAATCTGATCGTAAAGCATTTTATTTTTGTGCTTTAAATATTTTATACCCATCGCTTTCGCATAGCTTTTCAACACTAGAGAAAAGATAATTCAGATGCTTCTCATACGGCAGATGGGCATTGGCCACCATATAAAGACAGCCCTGTTTTTTTAAGGCCTGATGCGCCTTGGTAATAAAATTTTGACCAATAGAATTTTGCGCATTTTTTCCTTGATGAAACGGTGGGTTCATCACGACATAATCTAAATTTTTCAGAGTAAATTCATTCGATAAAACATCAATCCAGTCAAAATTTATTTGCGCACCGCCTTGATGTTTCTTTAAATTTTCTTGAGCGCATTGCATAGCGCGATAATCGGCGTCTACCATATGAAGTGTTTTAATTTTCTTAAAATTAGATAATAAATTATCGCCAATAAAACCATATCCACAACCAATATCAGCGACATCGCCGCTTATGCTATCGGGTAAATTTTCAATTAACGTCCATGACCCTACATCAATTTTATTCCAGCCATAAATACCTGCTTGGCTAACGAAATTATAGTCTTCAAAATCAATTAATTTTGGCTGTGCTGCTTCTATATATTGTTCAATTATATTTTGATTAACTTGTGTGTTTTTAGTCCAAACAATACGGCATTTACTTTTGGATAAGACGTTAGGAGTAAGCCCTGTTTTCTTCATCCATGAGTCAATATTTTTACCGCCCGCATCATTTGCCGCCATCGCCACCAAAATGCCATCCGTTTTAAGAGAGGCAATCGCCTGCCCTATTTTCGCGCGGGCATAATCTTTTTGTTGGGGTAAGTGTAAGAATATAAAATCATATTCTTTTGATAGCTGCGCAGGAGTTATTAAATTTGCGTTACTTTTACCGATCCAGCTGTTTGATAAATATTTATAATTTTCAATCACGTCACACGCCGCTATATCTTTAAAAACAAAGTTATATCCCGTATTCCAAAAGAGGCAATGCGCATCGTCTGTTGGGTAAGTGATATGTTCTTTTTCAAACGGTAAAAATAAAAGTGATGCGAGTGCTGTGTCCATCATATGGGTATAAACAAAATTTTCTCAATAAGCAAAAAAATACCAGCTAGATCATATAGCTGGTATTTAATATTTTATTCTCTAATACAAGGGCCATAAGGGCCACCCGTACCTGCTTTACATCCTGGAATTCCTACGCCAGGTGGACACGCGGGTTGTCCAGGGCAATCACATACCGTACATGTAGGAGGTGGCGGTGGTGGGCACGCAGGTTGCCCAGGACAATCACATACCGTACATGTAGGCGGCGGCGGTGGGCACGCAGGTTGCCCCGGGCATCCACACCCCGTACAAGTCGGTGGAGGATTCGTAACGCAATTTGAACAAGGCGCGCTTATACGTCTATTAAAAGGATCATCACAATCGCCTAAAGCACAAGTCGTTCCTCTTTCCCAAGTTTCAATACCTGATGAACAATTTGATGGGCACGTAATCTCATATTCTTGACGCGATGGTGTACAGCTACATTGCGGTGTGCCTACGGGATCCCAACTTCCCTTATCACAAATATAATACACACTGTTACATCTATATTTACCACCAGACGATATATTATTAGATCTTGTGCCATGCACGGCATCATCCAATGTATACTGCGTTCCACAAACATTTACCTGTTTTCCCTGACACGGTAAAAAATCACAATCTTTTACACCGTTGTTAAATCCTTTTAAAAACTCATCAGGATCATCGCACTTAATGGTGACTATTGGAGGACCGCAATCTGCACCGCCCTCTTTAAAGCCTTCCATAATACTCGTGGTTGGGTCACATTCCACCCCTTCGCCGCCAATCATCTTCGGTTCAAAACAATTTTCTCCATCACGGTCACAAATTTTATTAACTTGTGCCTGACCTGTATCAGCCACAGTGATGGGTTCAACCAATAAGTTACCACCCACCCATAATTTTGATTTTTCGTATATGGCGGCATAATCAATCAATGCATCATTTTTTGCCTTCGTGTCATAATGATTAAACAGATAGTCACTGCCGACACGTCCGTCTGTTTCTTTACTGCGGATGCTGTAAATATTATTCTTATTTGTTGTTGATCGCGCCCAAAACGGCGCACTTAAAGGCATTTGATACGCGGCAACATCATCATGATACGCAGCGCCTGCACCCTCAAACTTATCTTGTGAAAAGAAAACAGTATCAAAATCACAATTTTCACCATCATTATTGGTTAAATCACAAGGGATGCCGTTCGAGTTTCCATTAAAAGTATAGCCACCGCGCTTATCCGCGCCATGAGACAACACAATAAATTCTGCGTCCTCACTATTTGTATCGCTGGTATCATTGGCTAAATGC
>CALDHI010000017.1 GCA_937941545.1 uncultured Alphaproteobacteria bacterium | reverse complement strand
AATTCCTCAAACTTCACCTGTTCCATCATTGTCGTTTCAGACAGCTGTATCGGTGAGCTGCTTATCATTGAAGGGGAGCTTAACGTGCATGCAGAAAGGCTTAATAGAGCAACCCCTAAAGTCATTATATTTTTCATGATTATTTTCTTCCTTTATTCCAACACATAGCCAAAACCTGAATTACCATCAATTAAGGATTCTGGTGTATCACCGCCATAGACACGACGGATATTGTCCTTGAAGAATCCATTTACCTGTTGTTCTTGACGCACTCTGCTTGGTTTTCTAGACGGTTTAGCCAATGATGCTTGCTCAACCGCCGGCGGCGGGCGTGGTATGTTTGTATCATCAGGGACAATTGCGCCATAATTAACATCAGGCCCAACATGAGAGACTTCTTTATTTTGTGGCGCAAGTTGCGGCGCGGTATCAAACACAGGTGCCGCAGTCGCCACTTGGCTTTGTGCAAAAGGTTCAACAAGGTACGGTGTAATCATCACAATCACTTCTGATTCAGAGCGTTGGAAAGAGTCAGATTTCACCAAATCCCCCATCACAGGGATATCTTTAATCCCAGGAAGTTGCGTTAAACCAGAGATAGAATCTGACTTAATTAAACCTGCAATCATCAACGTCCCCCCACTTGGCAATTCAACATTAGTTTCGGCGCGGCGCACGTTAAAGGTTGGAATATTAATACCATTTAATTGTAGGTTTTGCTCAAACGATGTTGAGGAAACTTCGGTTGTTAACTGCATACTGATACGGTCTTTTGACATGACGATAGGTTTAAAGTTAAGCGAAACACCAAAGGGTTTAAATTCATAAATCAAGTTACCGTTTCTATCAATTTGCGTCGGGATAGGAAATTCTCCCCCTGCTAAGAACCCTGCCTGTTCGCCAGAGATAGCGGTTAGTGTTGGTTCAGCCAATGTGTTGATAATCCCCTCTTGCTCTAACGCTTGTGCGATAAAGTTTAGGTTACCAAATGTTCCTGACGTATAGTTCAAGACAGCCGCGCCAAATTGTTGCGGGGCGCTTAAGCCTAATCCTGCGGTTGTTGCGGCGCTACTATTATCACCGCCCAATGCACCTGGATATAATCCTAAGTTTTTGACAGCGCTACGTGAGGCTTCGACGATTTTAACTTTCAACATAACCTGTTGTTCACCGCGTACGCTTAGCATGTTTGTAATAAGTTGGTCTGTATCAAAATCGCCAGATATATCTTGTTGATCTGCGGTAAAATGTCCAACTAAAGATGTTATTTTATTGGCAACGGAAGGGTTTGAAACCTCACCCGTTAAAACCATTTGATCGCCGAACGCTTTTATTTTTACATTCTCATTCGGATAAAGCTCACGAATGGTGGATTGTAATTTATTCGTATCCATTTTGACATGCACATTAATTTTACGCAGAATATTTCCATCCGCATCAAGCGCCATGATATTTGTATCGCCAATCGCAGAACCAACGAGATATAGTTTGTTAGATTTAACCGCCATCACATCCACGATTGATGGGTCCGCCACCAAAACATCCGCAATGTCACCAGATATGGTGACCATATCGGCTTTACCCAGTGTTAGCGCCACACCAGAGGGTGAGATTTTACCCAGTTTGGCGATATTAGATTTATCCGCATTGGCAATACTTAAAGAGCCAATCATGAACGCCCCCATGCAAGCAATGCATAGAAAAGTTGAGAGGAGCGAGTTTGTTAGTTTCTTTTTCATTTTTTATTCCTCGTCTAATCCCAATAATACTTCTGGGGTGATATAAATTTTTTGTTCAACACCGGGGGCATCTTCAACGGCAAATTCAACATTATTGTCATTTTGAATACGCCTCGGCTTAACCTCGGTTGTTTTTGTTCCATTATAAATGCGCACCGCAGAGGATGTTCCTGTCATCGTAGAAAGCTTGGTCATCACTTTGCTCATACCCACATCAGTTGTGTTTTTATCTGTTACGGTATCTTGTGTGTCACCAATACTGCGCAAGGCAATACCGATATCGCCCATACGATCCGCTAATACTAATTTTTCTGCAGCGTCTGGTGTGACCTCTAATGTTAATGTTGCTTTTTTAGAGGAGCGTTTTTTCTTCTTTTTGCCGCCCTCTTCTTCGGCCTCATCAATGGCTTTTGTATCATTTGTATCAACGGCCAAAACGCGAGAATTTTCAATCACCGTTTCTGTGGCATAACGATTGACTAAGCTCTGTGCTTCTGGATTGCTACGGCTGTTGACGCGCACACGGTATGTCACCATCACATCGACAAAGTCACCCGGGCGCACAAGACGATCCGCCAAAACATGGGAGCGAACAGAAATACCTACGGCGCGCATCCCTTTTGCTACGTTGGCGGAGAGGAAATCGCCCCTATCATCTTCAACCACCAAAGACATGTGCATGGGCTGTCCCTCGCTCATTGAACGGAGCAATTTTCCTTGCCCTGCTTCTAAAGCGCTTTGGTCAACATCACGAATAATTGCGCCGCCAAATAATGTATCTTCTGGCCAAACTTGCCATTTTAAATCACCGTCTTTTAATTATTTACCAACGGGTAAATCTTTTGCCGCAACCAGAATTTCAACACGCTTTGTATCAAGAGGCTGGTCTTTCTTGCCGCCGCCCAACATCGCGTTGACCATTACAGCCACAAGCAAGGAAATTATAAAACCACCAATCAGAAC
>CALDHI010000016.1 GCA_937941545.1 uncultured Alphaproteobacteria bacterium | reverse complement strand
TACACGGATGAGCAAATGATAGAGGTCGGTTTACTCCGTGAGGGTAAAGATGGGCGTCCGCCTTATGCATTCTTTAGAGAGCGTATCATGTTCCCTGTGCCAGACAGGCGGGGACGGGTTGTGGCCTATGGGGGGCGTATCTTGCCCGATCATCTGCGTCCGCCAGATAAGGGAGATTATAAACCCGCTAAATATATGAACTCCTCCGATACACCGTTATTTCATAAAGGCAGTCAGCTTTATGGCGAGCCACGGGCGCGTCAGGCAGCGATTGATGGACAACCGCTTGTTATCGTTGAGGGGTATGTCGATGTGATGGCTTGTGTGAAAGCAGGGTATAGCGGGGCGATGGCCCCGATGGGAACGGCGTTGACCGAAGAGCAAATTATGGTGTTGTGGAAGATGATGCCCCAAGAGCGCAAAGTGCCAATCTTGTGTTTTGATGGCGATAACGCAGGACGGCGTGCGGCGGGGCGTGCGAGCGAGCGGCTCATGCCTTTATTAAAAGCCAACCACAGCGCGGCAATTGCATTTTTGCCTGATGGCCAAGACCCTGATACGCTGGTGAATAGCCACGGTAAGGAGGCGCTGGATAAGGTACTCCGCACGGCGATGCCCTTAGTTGATTTTATCTGGAATTATAACACCACCAATGAGCGCTTCACGACACCAGAGGAGCGGGCGGGCTTATCTAAGAAGATGGAAGATGAGGTTCTGCGTATCACGGATCGTGAAGTGCAACATTACTATCGCCAAGCGTTGAGGGATAAAATCAAGGAAGCCTTTGGCGCATCGAAAAATTACGGCAATCAAAACGGTTATCAGAATAATTACCAAAATAACTATCAGAAAAAAGGCAGTTATAATGGTTATAAGAAGAAAGTTGAACCGCCCGTTGCACAGATGAAACGCCCGTCTTTCTCTAAAAAGTTCCTGTTAGAGCAAGTTTTAGTGGGCGCAGTGCTTAATCATCCGCAGTTATACCCGCAAATTGAAGAAGAATTTGGTGTATTAGCGCTGGAAAATACGCGTCTGGATCAATTACGGCAGAAAATTATTGGCATTTTAAGCGAAAATGACGAAATTAGCCCTGAAAATTTAGTCAGTGAGCTTCATCAAGAGGCTTTTGAGACCGAAATTCGTGGGACATTGAATGAAACGGTCTATACGCACGCGGGGTTTTTACGAAAAAGTAGTGAATTAGAAGACGTTGAGCAGGGCTGGAAGCAAGCATTCAGTCTGTATCGGCAGTAATATTGGCTTCTTTTAAGATTTATTAAATCAGCTCTTTATTTAGGAAAATCTTTTGTTTATAAAGACTTTATGCATCTTTTAAACGAATCAGATATAACTACTTGGTTATATTTATATAAAGATGGATATAACACGCTATATTTTCAATAAGAATAGGCAAAAACTTTGGCTTCGAAAAAGAAAACACCAGCAAAGAAAACGACAAAAAAAGCACCTGCTACCAAAGCGAAAAAAGCAGCAAAGAAAACGCCTGCTAAATCGACGAAAAAGGGTGTGACGAAAACAGTGAAAAAGACGACTTCTAAATCAAGTAACACGGCGAACAAGAAAAGTACGGTAAAGAAAACAGTGACTAAAACATCAGCAAAAAAGACACCAGCGAAAAAAGCTCCTACTAAAAAGACGCCTGCAAAGACCGCAGCGGCGAAGAAAGCGGCAGTGAAAAAACCTGCGAACGCGACTTCACCAAAAGTAGAAGCGAAGAAAACCGCTAAGAGCGCCCCTAAAAAGACACCTGCTAAAAAAGCGAAAGCGAAAAAGGCAGATGAGTCTAAGGATACAGACGAAGAGGAGCCTACGCCTAAGCGCGCGATTAAGGGCACACTGGCGCAGGTTGTTAAAAAGCTTGTAAAGTTGGGTAAAGAAAAAGGCTTTGTTACATACGATCAGTTAAATAAAGCGCTACCCGCCGAAGAATTTTCATCAGAACAAATTGAAGATGCGATGTCTACTTTGTCTGATGTGGGGATCCAAATGTCCGATAGTGATGATTCGGATGATGAGGATGAAGAAAAATACGAATCAGGCGGTAATATCGCGTCTGATGATACGGGGCGTACCGATGATCCTGTGCGTATGTATCTACGTGAGATGGGAACCGTTGAGCTTCTCTCTCGTGAGGGCGAAATTGCGATTGCCAAACGTATTGAAGCGGGTCGTGAGATGATGATTGGCGGGATTTGTGAAAGTCCTTTGGCGATTGAATCCTTGATTGCGTGGTATGACTCTTTGCAAAAAGGCGACATCTTATTGCGCGAGGTTATTGACCTTGATGCGACATATAATGATGGCCCAGTGATTGATCATTCTGCCAAGCCTAAGCCACCTGTTAAACCTGTTGCGCCAAAGCCTGAGCCTGTTAAAAAAGACGGCGAAGAAGATAATGCGGAAGATGAAGTTGAAGAAGAAAATGTTTCTTTGGCGGCCATGGAAGAAGAGCTGAAGCCAAAAGTTTTTGAAGTTTTTGCTAAAATTAAAAAGAC
>CALDHI010000015.1 GCA_937941545.1 uncultured Alphaproteobacteria bacterium | reverse complement strand
TACCCCGCCTTAATAATCTTATCCAAGCCCGCTTGTTCCAAGCCTAAGCTCTCAAGAAATTCTGCTTTTTCTTCCACACTCTCCAATTGTGCGATTTGGCTTTCAATTTCCGCGCAAATAACAACCGAACTTGCGCCTTTGGCTTGCGCCATCTCCGCAACCTTCGCACTAAAATCATTGCCCGCCGCCGCATCATCTTCATTCACATTACAGATATACAAGATAGGTTTCGCCGTTAACATCCCCATTTGTTTCGACCAACGCACTTCGTCTTCATCTTCTGGCTCAATGCTACGTGCAGGCTCCCCTGCATCCAGTGCAACTTTCACACGCTTCATTAGGTCAACTTGACCGACGAGTTCCTTATCGCCGCCTTTGGCTTTGCGTTCAATATTAGCGATTTGCTTTTCAATACTCTCTAAATCCGCAAGTAACAGCTCCGTCTCAATCGTTTCTGCATCGCGTATAGGATCAACCGACCCATCCACATGCGTGATATCCGCATCTTCGAAACAACGCAGCACATGGATAATGGCATCGGTTTCACGAATATTAGTCAGGAACTTGTTACCCAGCCCCTCGCCTTGGCTTGCACCCTTTACTAAGCCTGCGATATCAACAAACTCAAGCTGTGCAGGGATAATCTTCGCGGATGCGGAAATCTTCGCAATCTCATCCAGACGTGAATCTGGCACAGCAACCTTACCCACATTGGGTTCAATCGTACAAAACGGAAAATTCGCCGCCTGCGCCGCCGCCGTAGCGGTCAACGCATTAAACAAGGTTGATTTACCTACATTCGGCAATCCGACAATTCCACAATTAAAACTCATAATCTTTTTCTTTCGTTAATTTTGATACAGATAAATAGCATAATCAAAAACCAAAATCAGTTATATTTTTATTGACATATTTACAAAGTCGACCATAAAGAGCGTTATGGCAAAAAAAGAACAACAGTCCGATGATTTAATACTTGTGAGTGACGTACTCACAACCACCATCGGCAATACACCACCAATTACAAATCAACTTATTGCGAGAGGCTCTCTCGATGAAGACCAATTTGATGTGTACGAGTTTTGGAGTGATGATATTAAAACCGATCAAACTCCTAAGTATAGAAATGTAACCTTACGCGAAGCATTCATACATTTAAGAATTGTAAATAACACAAGCACCAAAATAGATAACATGAAATTAGAACTTTCTAAACCAAAACATCTTTGTGAAGGCGAAATCTATTATAAATATTTTCAGATGCCATGCTAAATCCGAAATCCTTCAATCACCTGTTTCATAAAATCATCTTTATTGTCATTCAATAATAAATCTGTATTTTTCGCCACCACATAAATCCAATCATTCAGCCATTTTTGTTCTTCTTTGCTAAAGTCATTGAGCACATAACCAGACACACGGTTTTTATCCCCGGGATGGCCAATGCCCATGCGCACGCGCCAATAGTCTTTATCGCCCAAATGCGCATCAATAGATTTGAGGCCGTTATGCCCGCCCGTGCCGCCGCCTTGCTTGACCTTAATGCGCGAAGGATCAATATCCAGCTCGTCATGAAACACGATGATTTTCTCTGGTGGGATTTTATAAAAATCAGCTGCTTTTCGGACCGACACGCCAGAATCATTCATGTAAGTTAAAGGTTTGAGCAACAAAACTTTCTGGTTTGCCATACGCCCTTCCGTCACCTCGCCATTAAATTTTGACTTAAACGCAGGCATAACTTCATTACGGGCGATTTCATCCATCACCATGAAGCCGACGTTATGACGGTTATCTTTATATTTATCACCAGGATTCCCCAGTCCAACCAATAGCCACATATCTTCGTATCTCTTCTTTTTAAACAAACCAAACATGAATACATTATAGGTAAAAAAAGAGGGCATCACAATGACACCCTCTCTTAAAATTCTTATAAAGAATGATTTACTCTTAATCTTTCTTTTCTTCAGCAGGGGCATCGCCACCTTCTGCTTTTTCGCCTTCAGCAGAAGCTTCCGCTCCCTCTTCGCCTTCTTCACCTTCGGCAGGCTCATCATCAACGATAACGCGCGGTGCAGAAACAGTAGCAAGCGTGAAGTCACGATCATCAATATCAGGCTTCGCGCCTTCTGGCATGATCGCATCACTAATTTTAATAGAATCACCAATTTCAAAGTCATTCACATCCACAACAATTTCATCAGGGATAACTGTTGCTTTACAATTCACGTCAACTTCGTAACGAGTGATGTTCAAAATACCTTTTTCAAGTGTATATTTGGCTTCTTCTTGGTTAATGAAATTAACAGGTACAGCAACCGTAATAGTTGTTTTGTCTGTCACACGTAAGAAATCAACATGCATCACATTGTCAGTTACAGGGTGAAGTTGCACATCACGTGCCAATACCTTCATCTGCGTACCTTCAACATCTAATTCACAAATAGATGTGAACATGTGCGCTTTGTTATATTCCAAATTTGCTTCCTTTGTCGGAACAGCAATTGTTACAGGGTCTTTATTATCACCGTAAATTACGGCGGGTGTCTGTTTTTCACGACGTAGTGCTCTCGCGGCCCCCTTACCGGCGCGGTCACGTTTCGTCGCAGACAATGTATATAGTTTAGTAGCCATTTTCTAGCGTCCTTCTTAAATGCTTTAATCCGTGCAAGCACGATTAAAGACTTTTCTTTTTAGATCAGGTGTCCTCCAGGGGTGTCCACCATGCTTGAACATCAAGCAATGGCGCAATTAACCCTATTTCGCGAGGAATTTCAAGAAGTAATTTGGGGATATGGCTTAACGAGTATGTTTAGAGTAAGGAGTATCAAGTGAGTAACTCATAATTTCAGTCATTTTAGCCTGCACAGCAGGATGAAGCGTATTTGCTAAATCAGTCATTTTTCTATTTGTACGCTTTTTAATCCTCGTTTAATTATTTTTTACTTAGGGTGAATTATTCAGATAATGTCAGGCTATTAATTAAAAGCACAAAGCTTAGAAAAGTTTTTGATACGCATTTCAACCTCACCTGGATCGACAGAACTGCCTATGTGACCACCAACATATTTAGCAATATCACCGCTTCTATCATAATCTACAGGGAAAGCCTTCCCGTCTAAAGCTCTTCCATCGGAGAGTGACACTATACTTGCATGCACAGTCTTACCCCAATCACAGACCAGCCCTAAAGCACGATCTTCACTAAGCTTTACAAGGTCATCAGGAATTGCATGAGCTCCTGTTGAATACGCCAAGGCAACCGCACCGAAGGCACAACTTACAAATTTATTAATTTTCACCATTTTGGAACCTCTTATTCGTTAAGTAGAGGAAAATAGCACAGAGTTAATATTATGTCAATTTATTATTTAAACAACGCCGATACAGAGCGCTCTTCTGAAATACGCTTCATGGCTTCGCCTATAACATGCGCTACAGGTAACACTTCTATATTATCACAGCTTTTCACCGCATCCGTTGCAGAAATAGAATCCGTAATCACCAAATTCTCAATCGGGGAGTCCATAACTTTCGCCACCGCACCGCCTGAGAAAATACCATGCACGATATAGGCATGAACAGATTTTGCCCCGCCTTCTTTCAATGCTTTGGCGGCATTACACAACGTACCTGCGCTGTCCACCATGTCGTCGATCAAAACACATTCCTTGCCTGACACTTCACCGATAACATTCATAACCTCGGATACGCCTGCTTTTTCACGGCGTTTATCAATGATAGCCAAATCTGCCCCCATACGTTTGGCAATAGAGCGCGCACGCACCACACCACCCACATCGGGGGATACCATGACAAGATTGTCGCTTTCAAAGCGCCCTTTCATGTGATCCGCCATCGTAGGGCTGGCAATTAGATTATCTGTTGGAATGTCAAAGAACCCTTGAATTTGTCCCGCGTGTAAATCCATCGTCAATACGCGATCTGCGCCCGCAGACGTAATAAGGTTCGCGACCAACTTCGCCGTAATCGGCGTGCGTCCGCCTGTTTTTCTATCCTGACGCGCGTAACCATAATAAGGCAACACCGCCGTGATACGGCGCGCCGACCCGCGCTTCAAGGCATCAATCGTAATCAGCAACTCCATCAAATTGTCATTGGCGGGATAGGATGTAGATTGAATGATAAAACAATCTTCCCCCCGTACATTTTCAAGAATTTCTACAAACAGCTCGTAATCAGAAAAGCGTTTGATGCTCGCCTTCGTCAAAGGTATGTCGAGATATTTAGAAATAGATTCAGCCAAAGGAAGGTTGGAATTACCAGCGATGATTTTCATTATGAGGGTTACTCTTTATATAATTGGATATGAAGTGACATTAGAAAACGACGCGCCGTAAATCAAGAACGGAATCACATAGCGCACAAAT
>CALDHI010000014.1 GCA_937941545.1 uncultured Alphaproteobacteria bacterium | reverse complement strand
TTGGCGTCCCGTACGGGATTTGAACCCGTGTTGCCGCCGTGAAAGGGCGGTGTCCTAGACCCCTAGACGAACGGGACGCATAGAAATAGTCTGAAAGACAAGTGCTTTATAAAGGCTAATGGCCTATAAAATCAAGCTTTTCTTTTAAAAAACATAAAGATTTTTTAATCTATGATAATTCTAACCTAATACACGACCAATACCCCCTATCAAACAAGAGCCAAACCATGAAAGGTTACCTAATGATAATGTACAAATCTTAAGAAATATGTCTAATTTCTCAAGCTTTTCGATTTTGTATAAGAACATCAACAACGCTCGGATCTGCGAGCGTTGATATATCACCTAAATCATCTAAATTATCCGCAGCAATTTTACGTAAAATTCGTCGCATGATTTTACCTGAACGCGTTTTTGGTAAATTGGGCGCCCATTGAATAATATCAGGCGTCGCGATAGGACCGATAATTTTACGAACAAGTTGAACAATTTCTAACCTGACAGTTTCAGACGGCTCATAATTTTCACAAAGAGTCACATAAGCATAAATGCCTTGACCTTTAATATCGTGAGGAAACCCTACAACTGCGGCTTCAGCTACCATATGATGCTCATCAATAGCGCTTTCAATTTCTGCCGTCCCTAGGCGATGCCCCGAAACATTAATGACATCATCCATACGCCCCGTAATCCAATAATACCCCTCTTCATCCCGTTTTGCTCCATCGCCCGTGAAATACTTCCCAGGAAAGGTTGTAAAATAAGTCTGGATGAACCGAGCATGATCACCATATAACGATCTCATCTGTCCTGGCCAACTATCAAGAATACAAAGTGCCCCTTGCCCTTCGCCTTTTTGTTGCTTTCCCTCTTCATCAACGATAACAGGCTGAATACCAAAGAAAGGCACACAAGCGGAACCAGGTTTAGTTGAAGTAGCTCCAGGTAGCGGCGTAATCAAATGCCCGCCTGTTTCCGTTTGCCACCATGTATCAACAATAGGGCATTTTCCATTGCCAACTACATCACGATACCAATGCCACGCCTCTGAATTAATGGGCTCACCAACAGTCCCCAAAACACGGAGAGAGCTACGCTCTGTAGTATTAACCATATCGTCCCCAGCCTTAATAAGAGCGCGAATAGCTGTTGGAGCGGTGTAAAAAATACTCACTTGATGTTTGTCAACAACTTGCCATAAACGGGAACAGTCAGGATAATTTGGAACACCTTCGAAAATAAGACTGGTTGCCCCATTGGCAAGAGGGCCATATACAATGTAAGAATGCCCTGTGATCCAACCAACATCAGCCGTACACCAATAAATATCTTCTTGCTTATAATCAAAAGTTATCTCATGCGTATAGCTGGCATAGACAAGATATCCACCCGTTGTATGAAGAACCCCTTTGGGTTTCCCTGTCGATCCTGATGTATATAAAACAAACAGAGGATCTTCAGCGTTCATTTTTTCACACTCACAATCATCAGGTTGTTCCCCAACAAAATCATGCCACCACAAGTCACGCGACTCTATCCAATCAATCTCACCTCCAGTACGATTTAAAACAAAAACGCTATGAACTTCTGGACAAGATTTTAAAGCTTTATCTGTGTTCGCCTTTAAAGGAATTTTCTTGGCGCCACGCAGCCCTTCATCGGCAGTAATGACAACATGACTATCACAATCCAGGATGCGATCCCGCAAAGAATCGGGCGAAAACCCGCCAAAAACAACACTATGCACGGCACCTATACGGGCGCAGGCAAGCATAGAATAAACAGCCTCTGGAACCATCGGCATATAAATAGTAACACGATCGCCCTTCTGAACACCTCGTTGCTTAAGGGCATTTGCCAATTTGCATATTTCTGATTTTAATGTCCCATAAGAAATTTTCTTATCTTCACTTGGATTATCACCTTCCCAAATCAAGGCGATATCATTTTCTTTATGAGGGAGGTGACGATCTACACAATTATAGCAGGCGTTTAATATTCCATCTTCATACCATTTGATAGACACGTCATCGGTAAAAGAGGTGTTTTTAATTTTTGTTGGTTTTGTAAACCAATCTAAACGTTCTGAAATCTGCGCCCAGAAACTATCAGGATCAGCAATAGAATCGGCATAAATTTCAGAATATGCGCGCTGGTCTATATGCGCTTTAGCTACAAATTTTTCACAAGGTTTATATTTTTTTTCTGTGCTCATTAAGAAAGTATAATATGCTAGATACTTCTTAACAATGAATATAGTTCATTGCCTTTATACTTATCACATAACGCTAAAAACTTTCTTTCTCTTTTTTATTACTAATAATGCTATACTTTTTCTCAGATTAAAATTTAAAAAATCATATAAAATTCTAGTAAAAGAGAAACAATGAAAGAAAGTCCCCTTTTAGAAATCTTTATGCATGCCAGTTTCTTTTTAGCTATTGCTGCCTTAGTCATACCACTATTAAAAAGATTTAAAATTCCTCCTGTCTTAGGCTATCTAATGGCTGGCATTATATTAGGGCCGCAAGGTTTAGGAGAATTTACGCAAGATTTTCCTATATTAGAATATGTCACATTACAAGATAGTGAAAATCTTCAACTTTTATCCGAATTAGGCATAGTCTTCCTTCTATTCGTGATTGGATTAGAAGTAACCCCGCAAAAACTATGGCAGATGCGGGGCATGGTATTTGGCCTAGGTGCAGCGCAAGTTATTATCTCATCTACTGTTATTGGAGGCATCGCCTATTTATGGGGAAACTCTATCCAAGCCTCAATTCTGTTAGGGCTAGGCCTTTCTCTATCATCAACAGCCATTATCACTCAATGGCTTCATGAGAAAAAGCTATTTAACACACGTGCAGGGCAAACGAGTTTTAGTATTTTACTTTTTCAAGATTTAGCAGTTATCCCAATCTTGCTTCTCATAACCGTATTTGCGTCCAATATGGGAGATGGGTTAATTGGCTATATTTCTGTTTTATTATTTAAAATGGCTTTGGCTATAGCCGCTATTGTAATTATTGGTAAATTTTTTGTTCGCCCCATGTTTTCATTTTCAAAAAAATATGGTGGATCAGAGGTATTTATCGCTTTAAGTCTATTAGTTATCTTAGTCAGCGCATCCATTGCAGGCATGGTAGGGCTATCACTTGCATTAGGCGCCTTTATTGGAGGGCTATTACTAGCGGAAACTCAATATAGCCATGAAATATCTTCAATTATTGTTCCGTTTAAAAGCATGCTTTTGGGTATTTTCTTCATGGCATTTGGTATGTCAATTGACATGCAATTCATTATGGAAGAAACATTTCTCCTGATGTTTTCTGTCATTGGCCTATTAAGCATTAAAGGAGCGATTATATATTTACTCTGTCGACTTTGGCGCATACCAAAGGCTGTTGCTTCAGAAAGCGCTCTATTACTCCCGCAAGCAGGTGAATTTGGTTTGTTAGTTGTAGGCTCAGCGATCACATTTGGGCTGCTCGATAATAATATAGGTCAATTTATGTTTTTAACGATTGGCCTCACTATGTTTCTAACACCCTTAATGACCCCACTGTCTCAAAAAGTTGGATTTTTATTACAAAAGAAGGATAACACAGCAACTTACACAGATAGTAGCCAACCTGAAAATGACTTAACGGATCATGTTGTTATCTTAGGGTATGGCCGTATGGGGCAAACGGTTGCTGAAATTCTTGCCACTGAAGGGATTAAAAACATTACTTTTGAAAACGATGTAAGCTGCATTAATCAAGGCAGGAATAAAAACATACCTGTTTATTTTGGAGATGTAACAAAAAAATCTATCCTAAAAGCAGCTAAAGTTGAAAGCGCTAGCTCTGTGATTATAACCATTGACAATGTGGCATCGATTAAAGAAATAATTAAGAATATTCGCGATATTTCTGAAGATGTACCCTTAATCATTCGCACACACAAGATAACTGATTTAGATGATCTAAGCTCCAAATTCAAAATCTATATTGTTCCTGAATATCTCTCTGCTAGTCGAATTTTAGCAGAGAAGTCTTTGGAATATGCGGGTTATAGTACAGATGAAGCTCATACCATTGTAAAAAATGAAAGTTAATTTTTATTTTGATAAATCAACTTATCTAATTGATTTGCAAATTTTTCACCATCACGCGGCGTGAAGTTTTTTGGTCCACCCGTTTGAATTCCATCCGTGCGTAGCGTATCCATAAAATCACGCATATCCGATATTTGACCAATATTATCTTTATCGTAAATAGTGCCGCGAGGGTCTAACCCTAATGCATTTTTTAACACGATACGTACAGCAAGCGGAATATCTGCCGTTATAACAAGATCCCCACTTTCACAATATTCTACTATTTTATCATCGGCAACGTCTGCGCCCTGCTCAACTTGTATTAAGCGAATAAAAGTTGAATGAGGAAGATTCAACCATTGATTGGCTACAAAAATAACATCAATTTTTAAACGATCAGCCGCTCGAAACAGTATCTCCTTGACTGTTTTCGGGCAGGCATCTGCATCGACCCATATCTTCATTAATCAGCCTGTTTAACACGAATTTTAGTGTTATTAACAAAACTATTATGTAACTTTTCTATAGCCAATAACCCTTCATGCTCCAGCGCCATTTCAACAAAGCCAAACCCTTTGGACAATCCCGTTTTTTCATCCAGTACAAGCGTACAAGATTTAATATTGCCATGCTGCTTAAATAGTTTTGCCAATTCATCTTCTTTGTAATTACGGGGTAAATTTAGGGCTATTAGTTTCATGTGAACTTCTTATTTAAAGTTGAGATTATATAATAATTATAACGTATCGTATTATAGCTTATTAAGATATGAGATAAATTTTTAACATATTGTTATTGTAACTAAAAAATACCTATCCTTGAATTTTATCTAAAAAAGCGGCGCCATATTTATCGAGCTTAGATTTTCCAACACCTGGAACATCATTCATAGCAACCAAGGTTGATGGTTTGTGCAATACCATTTCAATCAGGGTCTTATCGTGAAATACGACATAGGGTGGTACATTATTTTCTTTTGCTATACTCATCCTTAAGGCTTTTAATTCTATAAAAAGTGCCTGATCAGAATCACTTTCAAGCGCAATAGTTGGATTTTTTTTCCTACCTGTCTCCGAAACGCCCCCAATAGCTTTAGGATCAAGGCGCATTTTCAATACTGGCTTAGCTTTCAAAAAATCGACACCATCTTGTGTAATTTTTATCGCACTATACGCATCCATATCAACATAGAGAAAACCACGTGCAACCAGCTGACGGATAAGACTTTGCCATTCTTTACTAGAATGCTCGGTGCCAATGCCAAATGTGCTTAAAGCTTCATGCCCTTGACGCTCAATACGCTCATTCGTTTTTCCAAGTAACACATCAATGACATACCCTCCACCATACATTTGCCCCGTACGAAGAATGCACGACATGACCTTTTGTGCGGGAATAGAGCCGTCAAATGTTTCTGGGGGATGTAAGCAAGTATCGCAGTTATCACACGCCTCGCCATCATCATCAAAATAATTTAATAGAACCTGCCGACGGCATGTCGCACTTTCACAATAACCTAACAGCGCAGTAAGTTTTTGGCGTTCTATTCTTTTTTGTTCTTCTGGGGAGTCTGAGCCTTCAATCATTTGTCTCTGCAAGGCTAAATCCTGAAGCCCATAGACCATCCATGCCACAGACGGCAACCCGTCACGCCCTGCGCGCCCAGTTTCTTGATAATAAGCTTCGATATTTTTAGGCAAATCCAAATGCGCAACAAAGCGCACATCAGGTTTATCAATCCCCATGCCAAAGGCAATTGTCGCCACCATGATAATGCCTTCTTCTTTGATGAAGCGCTCTTGATTATTAGCGCGAACCCTCGCCTCTAAACGCGCATGATAAGGTAAAGCATTATAGCCTTGATTTGTAAGCCACTTCGCGGTTTCCTCGACTTTTTTACGTGATAGACAATAAACAATGCCACTCTCTCCCTCACCACGCGCTTTTAAAAACCGTAAAAGCTGCGAACGGGGATTATCTTTAATAGAAACATAGTAAGTAATGTTAGGGCGATCAAACCCAGCCACATATAACTTTGGCAAAGAGAGCCTATCGACAATATCTTTACGTGTTGCCGTATCCGCCGTTGCCGTTACAGCAATACAAGGCACATTGGGATAGCGCGTTCTTAATAACGACACCTGCCGATAATCAGGCCTAAAATCATGCCCCCATTGAGAAATACAATGGGCCTCATCAATCGCGAAAAGGGCAATTTTGATATCATCTAAGATATCTAAAAAATTATCATTCACAAGGCGCTCAGGCGCAACATAGAGCAAATCAAGTTGACCATTTCGTAATGCATCAAATGTTTCTCGTACCTCGTTATATTTAAGCCCTGAATGAATAGCAGCAGCTTTGACGCCTGCTTCACGCAACGCAACCACTTGATCATTCATGAGGGCAATTAACGGTGAAACAATAATGCCAGTGCCTTCCATGCAGATAGATGGAATTTGGTAACACAGCGACTTCCCGCTTCCTGTTGGCATTAAAACACCGCAGCTTTTACCTGATATCAAATCATTAATAATTTGCTCTTGTTCTCCACGAAAGGCGTCATAGCCAAAAACAGACGATAAAACATCTTTAGAGGATTGTGACATAGCATAACTTTCAGCAGGAATATTCATAAGTTCAACATAGAGGAAAAAGAATATATAAGTCTAATATCAAATATCTTTTATGCCTTGTTCTATGTTTTATTTTGCTTATATATAAACCCACTATGACAATAATTCACTTTATTCTTGATAAATGCCAAAGCTCAAATAAATTAGACACAAAGCAAACCAAATGAATACTATTGAAAATAGAAAATTATTATACACAACATGGGTCTCGTTTGTTGTTATGGCGACCGTACAAGCTTTATACATGGCGCATACAATTGAATTTACCGACCAAGCTCTCTCTGCGTTAGCGGCGCGATCGCCTGATGATATAAAATTTGGCGTACAGCAATATCAATATCACTCAAATATATTATATAATCTTGGTGGTGAGACCCTATATGGATTTCGCCTTGCAGGATTTGTATTTCTTCTAATAGCAACAATGCCACTAGCCTGTCTCATGACGAAGATAAGCCAATCAAAAACAATTTTACCGCTCTGTTTATTATATACTGTTACATATTACAAATTTTTTATGGTTAATCCAAGTTATGGTTATTGGAATTATATTGGCATTCTTTTATTTCTAACAGGACTATTAGCTTTCTATTTTAAACCTCAAAAAATTTTGATCTCCGGATTATTTGTAGGATTTGGCGGTTACTTCTCTCTATGCGCCAAACCCACAACGGCTTTAATATTAGCTCTTATTGCTTTAACTGTAGCTGTGGTATGTGTTGTGCTAAATCCAACGCAGCGTAAAAAAGTTATATTTTTCGGTGTGACAGCCTTGTTGACCTGCGTAATTTTAATCTTAGCTCACATAGTAATTTTCTCGTCTCTTTCAGAATTAATAGTTTTCTATCAAGATGGATTAATCTACGTCGATATATTGAGCGCAGGCCATAACGCTTCTGACATGGTAAAAAACATCATACTATCTTTCTATATCATAGCAGAAGAAACTGTAATTGCACTGTCCCCTTTACTAATGATTTCATTGATAATGCGTTATAAAAATATTTCTATTAATAAAAATATTATATTTAGCGCAGGCATGGCGGCTGTTATGGCTATATTAATAGCAAGAGGGTATTTCTTTGGCTCAAACTTTAAATATTATTCTGCGGGCTTAGGATTATTAATCTTAAGCACAGGCTATATATTATTTATATGCAAGTTAAAATCTGCGATTCCAATACGTATGTTTTTACCTGCGTTAATCCCCCTAACCTGTGTATTTGCTTGGTATTTTGGCTCTAACGGTATTTTAATACCTAAATTAAGCTCCCTTATTTTTATTATTCTAATAGCTCATATTATGATTTTAAGAGAGAGTAAATTCTATTTAAGCCTATCTATTCCAGCATTATTAATAATCGCCTTTATTGTACAATTACAGAACTATCAAAACCCTTATCGCAACAATGTTAAGGTTTATAATCAGAAAAACAATATTCAGGTTTCTGATACAAGTTACATTAAAGTTGACGATCACACTGCAAACTACGTCACTCAATTGCGAAAGATTGCCCTTAAGAATGAGTTTGAAAAGGATACTCTTTTAATCGACATGACAGGCGGTACACCGCTGGCTAATTATATATTAAACGCAAATTTCATGGGCTTTCCTTGGGTCATAGGGGGCTACAAAGGATCAGTTGACGCCTTTAAATTCAACGCTAAATATGTAGATAATAAAAAATTAAATAAAGCTTGGATTTTAACATCAAACAATCCTAATGGTCGTTTTATTGCCCCGAAAGAACTGAGTAATATAGGGTTGCGCTTTCCTTCTAACTATATAAAAGTTGGTAATCTTCCTCTTCCCATTCGTACAAACGAGCAGCAAACACTCTGGAAGCCACGCTAAATCATGACAAATAAAAAAATAATTACGCTCATTATTCAAACTATTACCTTAACGGTATCAGTTATTTATCTGTCAAAGATACTATCTGTTGAAGAAATAAAACTGTCTCTTCTTAGTGTGGACTGGAAATCTTTATGGCCCTTAATTATTTCATCAATATTAATAATGTTCCTCTATACAATTCGGTTTTGTATTATGCTCACCCCTGTAAAGGTATCATTTAAAAATGTCTGGCACGGTATCGCTATTAATAATCTTTACAATCTTATCCTACCATTGCGTAGCGGAGATATTATTCGCGCAGCATCAATTGAAAATAAGATGTCACTTACAAAATCTTATGGATTAATATTACTTGAAAAACTCATGGATCTAGGCTGCTTCATTGCTATCAGCCTCACATTTTATCTATTTGGTCTCAAATATATGTTACTAGCTACAGTGATGATAGTTGTTGGATTTTTATTATACGTCCTCATTTCTTCAAAGTTATTACAAATAAACAAGGACAAAATTCATACAAATATAATTTTACAAAAATTAGTTGAATTTAAAGAAGGACTCTTTACCCAATGGACTTTTACAGCATTAATAAAAATAGTTATTATAACTCTTGCTTTACGCTCTATTGAAATTTTTTCTATTTACATTATAGCAACGGCTTGTAATCTTGACTTATCTTTGGCTCATTATGCTGTTATTTATTCTATAATTTCGCTCGCAATGGCCATACCGGCCGCGCCTGCGTTTATTGCAACTTATCATGCAATGGCTTTATTTATTCTTCAACATTTTGGCATAATGGAACAAGAAGCTATTTCTTATACCTTTATATCCCATTTATTTATCCTTGCTTGCGGATTTTCCTTTGGATTAACTAGCTTGCCTTTTGTTAATCTTCGTTTTAAGAAACAAACCCCATCCCCTTAGATATATCATCCAGATCCGCAATTTTTAAACCCTGTCGATCCTCAATAGTACGAATAAAATGCGAAGCATCTAATAGTGAAGCGTGTGTCCCTGTGTCAAGCCAAGCAGCGCCGCGCCCTAACGGCATTGCCCTTAACCGTCCTTCTGATAAATAAAGTTTATTCAAATCAGTGATTTCAAGTTCTCCTCGCGATGACGGAGACAAAGATCGTGCTTTTTCAGACGCTGTATTATCATAAAAATACAACCCAATAGCAGCATAATTTGATTTAGGATATACGGGCTTTTCTTCCAATGATAATACATTTGACTCATCATCCATCTCAACAACTCCAAAACTGTTAGGATTGTTCACATGATAGGCAAAAATTGTTGCACCATCTAGCTCTTCTTTAATACGCTTTAATAGACCTGTCATGCCATCACGATATAAAATATTATCGCCTAATATCAAACAGCATGCCTCTCCGTTTAAAAAGTCTTCTGCAACGATTAATCCTTCCGCCACGCCCTTTGGTGCGTCTTGCGCCTTATACTGAATGTTCAAACCCCACTGAGATCCGTCTCCAAGAAGACTTGTGAACGCGTCAATATCGCAGGGGTTTGTAACAATAAGGATGTCTCTGATGTCAGCCAACATGAGTGTCGAAAGTGAATAATAAATCATTGGCTTATCGTAGATAGGAAGCAAATGCTTATTTATAATTTTTGTCAGGGGAAGTAGCCGTGTGCCCTTACCTCCCGCCATAATAACCGCCTTCATGATGAGCTTCCTTTAGATAAATAATCGAGATAATAATCAACTGTTTCATTCAAACCAATATCAAAATCAACAATTGGCTTCCAATTTAGTGCTTTATTCACATAACTATTATCAATTGCATATCTGAAATCATGTCCAGCACGATCCGTTACAAACTCAATCAAATCAACATAAGAAGTCCTAGCAGGGCTTGGTTTTTTATCATCAAGGATACCCGCGATTTGAAGGACAATATTAATGTTCGAGATTTCAGTATCTCCACCAAAGTTATAAGTTTCCCCAACCTGCCCTTGTTCATAAACCGCGATCAAGCCATCCACATGATCTTGCACATGAATCCAATCCCGTATATTTTCGCCATTGCCATAGACAGGTATGTTTTTGTTATTGAGTATACAATTAATAGTATTGGGAATTAGCTTTTCTTTATTTTGATGGGATCCATAGTTATTAGAGCAATGCGTAATTATAGTAGGTAAACCGTAAGTTTTATACCATGAACGTACCAAATGATCACTTGCCGCCTTACTGGCAGAATACGGGGAATTAGGAGCATAAGGCGTGTTGTTATCAAACGGCGCGTCTTCTTTATTTAAAGACCCATACACCTCGTCTGTTGAGACGTGGATAAATTTTAAATCTTCACGCTGTTGGCTCTCTTGCCAATAATGCCGCATCGCTTCAAGCAAGCTATATGTTCCATTAATGTTGGTTGCAATAAAATCATCGGCGGCATGGATTGATCTATCAACATGGGATTCTGCTGCTAAATGAAAAATAACATCTGGTTGAAAATCAGAGACAATTTTCTTAACGTCAGCCTGCTCACATATATCTATTTTTTTATGTTCATAATTTGATTTTTTTTCAACGACTGATAAATTAGCGCGATCTGCCGCATATGTCATGTAGTCTACATTAAGAACAAAATTATCTTTATTTTTCAATAGCGTACGTATAAGACACGAGCCTATAAATCCGTACCCCCCAGTCACTAACGCTCGCATAATGGTTTACCTTTATAAAAAAATATGTAGTATACAAACTATGAAAATTATCCTGATAACGCAATCAAATTATATTCCGTGGAAGGGGTATTTTGACATGATTGGCCAATCAGATGAGGTCGTGTTTTTAGATGATGTTCAATTCACTCGACGTGATTGGCGTAACCGCAATTTAATTATGACTACTAATGGCGAGAAATACTTAACTATTCCTACCAACACGAAAGGACGCTACTCCAACCAGCGTATTCAAGATGTTGAAATCGCAGATGCAGCATGGGCAACCGATCACTGGAACGTTATCAAAAACAGCTACCAAAAATCGCCTTACTGGAAAGATTTAGAAAATTTATTAGGCCCTCTATATAATAACCCCACGCCTTTTACTAGCCTGTCTGACATAAATAGAAAAATCATTGAAATACTCTCCCATGCCTTTGGCTACAAAACAAAATTTTCAAAATCTGATGATTATTTTTCTTTAGAAGAGTTGGATAATTTTTCTTCTACACAACGATTAGTCAACATCGCAGCTAAAAATCAGGCGACGCATTATCTTACAGGCCCCGCAGCAAAAGCTTATATGGATGTAAATGAATTTACAGTAAAAAATATAGAAGTTCTCTGGTCTGATTATAGTGATTATAAACCCTATCCACAAAATTCTGAGAGCTTCTCTCATAAAGTTAGCATTATAGATATGATCGCAAATGTCGGTTTTAATAATATTCATACCTATTTAAAAGGTAACCACATCATTGAAAAGGCTCAAAAATGATTCAGAAGTTATCCGTAGTCGCCACCTTATATAAATCTGCACAACATATTGACGAATTTCATGCGCGTATGGTTAAAACTATCAACGCACTAAATATTGCAAATTATGAAATTATATTTGTCGATGATGGATCTCCTGATAATTCCTTAGAACAAGCCATAAACATCAGGTCAAAAGATACAAATGTGCGCGTTATTGAACTGTCACGCAACTTTGGACATCACAAAGCGATGATGACAGGGCTATCTCATACCACAGGCGACCATGTCTTTCTTATTGATTCAGATTTAGAAGAAGAGCCTGAGTTGTTAAAAACCTTCATTCACGAAATGAAAAGTGAAGAAAATTTAGATGTTGTTTACGGCGTTCAAAAAACGCGTAAAGGAAAAATGATTGAGCGCATTAGCGGACAAATATTTTATAAGTTATTTAATATTCTAGCAGACGATATAAAAATAGAACCTAATTTTTTAACGATTAGACTCATGAAAAAAGACTATGTTGATAATCTTTTAAATTTCAAATGTCAGGATTTTTATTTTTTACCTGCAACCTTCCTAACGGGTTTTAACTTAAAATTCATAGAGGTCAAAAAACATTCTAGTTCTAAAACTACTTACAGTTTTTTCCAAAGATATAACCTACTCATAAAGGTAATGTTAAGCGTTTCAAGTAAGCCGCTCTATGCGATATTTTATATCGGTATATTAATTACTTTCATTGCAGCTATTTTCGCAGCATCTATACTGATCACTACAATTTTCTCTAGTACAGAAGGAAGTGGATGGCCAAGCCTGATGGTGTCCATTTGGTTCTTCGGTGGGATGAATATTATGTTTTTAGGCGTGCTATCAATTTATGTTCATAAAATATTTATTGAAAGCAAACCCTATCCCTTTACAGTTATTCGTAAAATCCACGAGACAAAATAAGGTTTATTATTTGATCAGCGGGACAACTTTGTCTAACACACACTGTATAACATAGTCCTGCTCTTCGCGCGGGAAACTAGGATAGATAGGAAGGGAAATACAGCCTTCCCCCCACTCATAGGCAACAGGCCATGCTTGCGGGTCAAAATTATATTTTTCTTTATAATAGATCATTCTAGGCACAGACCTGTAATTCACCGTAATCGC
Organism: uncultured Alphaproteobacteria bacterium; assembly: GCA_937941545.1. Classification (GTDB taxonomy): domain Bacteria; phylum Pseudomonadota; class Alphaproteobacteria; order Micavibrionales; family Micavibrionaceae. Next base: position 14,602 of record CALDHI010000014.1, on the reverse strand, counting down.
TATACCTGCCTCGTTTAACAAACGAATAGCTTCATCACGGATGGCGGGGGGCACATGAATAACAAATAAATGTTCTGCAGATACGCTACCTTCTTGCTGGTTTTGCATGCGTAAATTTGTGTTTTCAAAAGCCTGCCTATAACAATTGGCAACGTCAATACGCTGCTTAACAGTTTCATCAATGGCATCAATTTGGCGTGGTAAGTATACCGCCAATAAATCTGGCATATTGGCTTTGCCACCTAAACAATCCATATCCCAATGGTTATAACCACCATTAGTATAGCGATTCAAAGCGCTGGCCGACATACCATGGGTGCGCGCCTTTAACATTCTTTTATAAAGCTTTTCATTGCGGGTAATAATAGCCCCACCTTCGCCGCACGTAATATTCTTAGTCGCATAAAATGAAAAAGCCGTCAAATCAGAATAGGCTCCTGTCTTATCTCCATTCAGCCTTGCTTCAAAACTATGTGCGCTATCTTCAAAAATCAAAATATCATCACGACCCATTTTCATCAGCTCTGCTTTCAGGCGCTTACAGTCAAATAATTGACCATATAGATTAACAGGCATAATGACTTTTGTTTGCGGTGTCACTGCCGCAAGCGTTTGTTCTAAATCAAGGAGTAGCGTATCAGGTCTCACGTCCACGAAGACAGGCTTTGCGCCCACTAGCTCTACAACATTCGCACTAGCGATGAATGTCATCGCAGGAATAATAACCTCATCTTCCTCGGTTAAATCCATAGATAGGAGAGATATCAAAGCTCCATTGGTCCAACTATTTGTCAATAAAGCATACGCGCCATCAAAATACTCTGATATTTGTTTTTCAACGCTCTGGGCAACTGTACCAGTACCGATGAAAAGAGATTCGATAACCTCTTGGACATTTTTTAAATCACCTTGATTAAGCGGATGGCGGAAGATAGGAACTTTCATATCCCCTTTGTACAATCTGGAAAAGTTTTTACCAAGTTAATTCTTTACCATCCTATATAATTCCTGTTATATTATGCCTATTCCTTAAAGATTTTTGATTTTTGTAAAAATTTTTCAAAGAACGTGGCGATTTTACATGATTATAATTGATATGAATTTACAATTTTGATAAGAAAATAAACGCTATGAAGCAAAAACTCATTATATTTGGAGTCAGCCAGCTTTCTGAGTTGGCTCATTATTATTTTACTCAGGATTCAGCTTATGAAGTTACTGCCTTTTGCGTGGATGTAGATTATTTAACAGAAGATACATTATGCGGATTGCCCGTAGTTTCTTTTGAAACAGTAGAAAAATCATTCTCTCCAGAAGAATATAGTATATTTGTCGCGGTCGGCTATTCCAATATCAACGCCCTACGCAAAGAAAAATACTTAGCTGCAAAAAGTAAAGGCTACGATATTGCTAGTTACATAAGCACAAAAGCCACTATTTTTGATAACGTCACAATTGGGGAGAATGCTTTTATCTTAGAAAACAACACCATACAGCCCTTTGTAAAAATTGGTGATAACGTGACCTTGTGGAGTGGCAATCATATTGGCCATCATTCAACCATTAAGGATCATAACTTCATCTCTTCTCATGTTGTTGTTTCAGGCGGGGTCACAATAAAAGAATCATGCTTCCTTGGTGTCAATTCCACCTTAAGAAATGACATCACAATAGGCGATAAATCCGTTATTGGCGCCGGCGCAATTATAATGGAAGACACAACCAATCAATCTGTCTATATCGCAGACAAAACAATCGTCAAAAAAATTACGAGTGATCGGCTTAAGAAGATATAATGAATAAATCATGGAAAAAATTAGGAAAAATATATACACCTGTTCCTAAAGGTGATTATCTTTTAAGCCATACCGCAAATCCAACCCCTATCTTTCTAAACGATGATACTTATAGAATATTTTATTCTGGTCGTGATAAAAACAATAGATCATCTGTAGGGTTCGTTGACATTAATATTCTAACACAACAAATCATTAACGATCATCCTGAACCCGCTTTTACACTCAAAGATGATAGCTTCTACTCGCATGGAATCAGCATTGGTTGCACGTATGAAATGGATAATGAAACCTATATGTTATTTATGGGATGGAAAATTGAAGATAAAAAGCATTGGTACGGAACAATAGGCCGCTTTAGAGTTGATCAAAACAAAGACCTATCCCTCGCCCCTGAAAAAGAGTTCATATCACTGGATCAAGAAGATCCCATTAGCTTGTCCTACCCATGGGTACAAAAAATAAAGGACAAATACCTTATGTACTATGGATCGACATTAACGTGGCAAGCGGATCAAAATGACGAAATGATCCATGTTATAAAACAAGCAACGAGTGCCGATGGAGAAAATTGGAAAAAAGAAGGCTTAGCCATTCCCTACGAAGAAAATATAGCCCAAGCTTTCTCAAAACCAACGGTTATATTCTTCGAAAATAAATATCATATGTGGTATTCATATCGCTCAGGCTTAGGAGAAACATACCGTATAGGCTATGCCATCAGCCCAGATGGCACGACATGGGAACGACATGAAAACAACAATACGATCGCGCCATCAAACGAAGGGTGGGACAGTGAAATGATATGCTATCCAACAGTGTTCGAGCATAAAAATGATATCTATATGTTATATAATGGCAATCAATACGGTAAAAGTGGGTTTGGATTATGTATCCTTGACAATAAATAACTTAAATAAAGAAAACCTCCTATGATATTAGATAAATTTCCAACCATTGATGAATTTTACAAAACCTATTGGGGACGTAAGCCCTTTATCGTGCGTGAGGGTATTGCCCCTGATTTATTTAAAGACTTCATCGACGGAGATACGCTGGCTGGGCTGTCATTAGAAGAAGATATTAAATCACGCCTTGTTATGACCGCGCCAGAAGGTGGTAAATGGACATGCGAACATGGACCATTTGAAGAGGATAGATTTTCAGAGTTAGGCGAACAAAACTGGAGCTTGCTTGTTCAAAATGTTGACCAATATCACCCAGACACAGCAGAGCTTCTAAACAGTTTTAATTTCTCACCACGCTGGTTATTGGATGATATCATGGTCAGCTATTCCGCCACGGGCGGCTCGGTTGGCCCACACACAGATAGTTACCATGTGTTTTTAGTGCAAGGCATTGGGCGACGTAAGTGGTGCATTGGCACGACCCCTATTCAAAATGAAGAATGCATCGAAGGTCTTGAATTAAAAGTCTTAAAAGATGGCGTTAAAGGCGAAGAGGTTGAGGTTAATATAGGGGATGTGATTTACCTGCCACCTAATTTTGCTCATGAAGGCATCACACTAGAAGATGCGATGACTTTTTCTGTTGGTTTTTTAGGGCCAAAAATGTCAGAATTATTTATAGAATATGGTTATTATTTAGAACAAATGGAAACACATAACAAACGTTATCAAGGCGAGGGTTTAACCCAAGAAAGCGCCAGTATTGAAATTTCCAATCAAGCAAAAAAATCTATCCAAGAAGATATGGTGAACACCCTTCATACAGACAGCTTTGAAAAATGGTTAGTTGAGTATTTCGCAGAGTCAAATGAAGACAATGATTAAACAAAGCTCACTCACTTTTAATCCAATTTTCTATACCACCAGCAACACACACCCCATTTGCCATGCAGGCCTGTAACAAATACCCGCCTGTTGGCGCCTCCCAATCAAGCATCTCACCTGCAATAAAGACGCCTTCTTTATTTTTCAGCATAAAATTATTATCGATAGAATTAAATGTAACCCCACCAGCCGTTGAGATAGCGCGATCAATTGGAAAAGATGCGTTGAGGCGCAGGTCATAGAATTTTATATGTTCTAAAAGCTGTTGCGGCGTATATTCACCAAGCTTCATCCTATCAAGTTTTTCCATGAGCAACCCTATAGCAATATCGGATAGGTTTACTGTTTTACGCAGAAAATTTGAAAGAGACATTTTACGTCTTGGTTTTTGCAAGCGACTTAGAATCTCAGCTTCATTTAAATCAGGTTTCAAATCAAGCGACAGTTGCGCCACTCCATTAAGATCAACTTCATTGCGTAACGAGGAGGATAAACTATAGATAGCTCCTCCCTCTACGCCTTTTTCAGTCACAATAAATTCACCTTTAATTTTTCTGTCTTTAAAAGAAATTTCAACTGATTTCAAAGGATGCCCCTTAAATTTTTGAGAGAAAAAATCGGTCCATTCAACATAAAATCCACAGTTTGAAGGACGCAGGGCAGATACCTCTACATTTTCTTGTTTTAGTAAATCAACCCAAGAGCCATCCGCGCCCAAACGCGGCCATGACGCACCACCCAAAGACAACAAAGTCGCAGTTGCCTCAACTTCAATTAAGCCATTTTTAATATTAAAAATCAGCTTATCTTGATTCCACCCCTGCCAATCATGGTTCAATTTAAATTGAACACCTTGGTTTTCTAGGCGTTTTAGCCATGCACGTAATAAAGGAGAAGCCTTAAAACTTTTCGGAAACACACGACCACTGCTGCCTATGAAAGTTTCCTCACCAAGATCTAAACACCAATCACGCATGTTTTGAGGGGTAAATTGCTCTATAATTGGTTTTAATATTTCAGAATTTTCGTCATATTTTTGAATAAAACTATTCATCTCTTCAGAATGAGTGATATTTAATCCACCCCGTCCTGCCATCAAAAATTTACGCGCAAAGCTTGGCTTGCGCTCGTAAATAATGACATCGAAACCCTTGCTAGATAGGACATCAGCAGCCATTAAACCTGTAGGGCCACCTCCAATAATAATAATTTTTTTAGTCATAGAAAATTAATTTACTAATTTGTGACAAAAACCTTTTTCAAGTGTAGATTTTTTACGTCTAATATTGTCATCTTTTTGTACTTTTAATTCCGCATCGCCAGAAGATATTTTTCTAACACTGATGACTTTAAATTCCAAAACCTCTTCTAAAGAAACCAGCGTCGCAATAATTTCCTGCTCCCCTATTTTGTCAGGCTTACCACGCGGCTTATTTGGCACAGCCCATAGAGGTTCATTCCATTTAAGGGTATCGTTAAGTTCCGGATTTACGCAAGCAATCCATTCTTCAGTTTGAGGGGATGTCATTATTTTCCTTTGGCCTTTTTCTTTTCTTGTTTTAGCGCTTTTTTCTCAGCTGGTGTACGCGTTGGTTCTTTTTTAACATTCTTTTTCGAATCTTGTGATTTAGCCATATTATATCTCTCTTTATAGAGGGTTAAATTGATTATGAGAACGTTACAGCAATAATTACCTGTCTGCTAAGGAAATAAAAATTAAGGACTATATTAATATTAAAAAAAATTCCCTTTTACACTGTAGGTATGCCATAAGTACCCAAACATATAAGAGAGACCATGCTAAATATTACTGACTTAAGCTACCAAATCGGCCCCCGTACCATTATTGAAGATGGTAATGTCTGTATTATGGACGGATGGCGTGTGGGCGTTATTGGCCATAATGGCGCCGGTAAATCAACCCTGTTCAAATTAATCTCTGGTGATTTAATCCCCGATGGCGGCGGCGTTAGTATCAGCTCAGGCCAGAAAATGGGTATGGTGCGCCAAGATATGCCTGAAACAGACGATGCTTTATTGGATGTCGTTTTAGCCGCCAATGTAGAAATGGCTGAGTTATGGCGTCAAGCAACAACAGAAACAGACGGCAATAAAATTGCAGAAATATACGAGCGCTTAGAAGATATGGGCGCGTACAGTGCGCCTGCCAAAGCGTCCATGCTTTTAACTGGTCTTGGATTTCAAGAAGATCAATTACAAGAACCGTTTTCCTCATTCTCTGGGGGGTGGCGTATGCGTGTTGCGCTGGCCGCTGCCCTATTTGTTGAACCAGAAATTTTATTACTTGATGAGCCAACAAACCATTTAGATTTGGAAGCCATCATGTGGTTAGAGACATATCTGCTGGATTACCGTCATACCCTGATGATTATCTCACATGACCGTGAACTGCTCAATAAATGTATAGATCATGTTATTCACGTCGATAAAATGCAGTTAACGCTTTCTACTGGAAATTATGACACTTTTGAGCGTGAAAAAGCGTTAGCCGCAGGATTACAACAAAAAATGCATGAAAAACAAGCAGCCGCGCGCGATCATATGCAAGCTTTTGTAGACCGTTTCAAAGCACAAGCCAGTAAAGCCCGTCAGGCGCAGAGCCGTATGAAGGCACTAGAAAAGATGGATATTGTGGACGCAGTCATCGCAGACCGCGCAATACGTTTTGTTTTTCCTAATCCCCAACAAATTGCCTCTCCCATGATTTCAATTAATCATGCGAATGTCGGCTATGATCCTGGCAAACCTATTTTAAAAAATATTCACCGCAACATTGATAATGATGACCGTATCGCCTTATTAGGGGCAAATGGTGAAGGTAAATCAACACTCATGAAGCTTATTGCGGATCGCCTTGGTGTGATGGAGGGTGAGGTCACACGCTCCAATAAATTAAAAATCGGCTATTTTTCTCAGCACCAAACAGAAGAGTTAGACGTTAATTCAACGCCGTATCATGAAATGTTTGCGCTGTTTCAAAAAAAGAATGGTTCTGCCGCTGAGCATCTTGTGCGCGCAAAATTAGGCGCGTTTGGCTTTTCGCGTGATCTGGCCGATAACAAAATTAGCGCTTTAAGCGGGGGTGAAAAAGCCCGATTACTCTTTGCTTTTATGAGTTTTGATGCGCCGCATTTACTCTTATTGGATGAGCCAACAAACCATTTGGATATTGATGCCCGCGAAGCCCTTGTGCAAGCGTTGAACGCCTATGAAGGCGCGATTGTTATCGTGAGCCATGATCCCAATATGGTAGAACGTGTAGCCGATCGCCTCTGGTTGATAAAAGACGGTGCCTGTCAAGATTTTGAAGGCGACTTAGAAGATTATCGTAAGTTTACAATCCAGTCTCGTCGCGATGCCCGCAAAGAAAAGAAAAAATCTTTAAAACAAGCATAGCAATCATACTATACTTTTGTAATGGTCCAAATCATCTTTTGTGACCTTTACCTTTAGCTTATTTATTAAAATCATTACTTAATTAAAAAAATAAAGCCAGACTACTTTAGATACCTCTAATTATACTATATAATGTTTTAAGGTTTTTTCATTCTGAAAAGTCGCACTTGTATTATGAATAATAAAAAATTACATTTATTAGCCCTTTTGGGACTAATTTCAATAACTGGTTGCGCCCCTACGGCCGAACCAGTAGATTCTGCTGTGCTAACGGAAATCATAAACGAAGACCGTGCCCAATTTTACCAGTCTGTTCCACAAGGGCAACAGATCATGAGAATTGAAGATGTTTTAACACGCGCTATAAAACACAACCTTGACACTAAAGTGTCAGAATTAGATGCGCTGATTGCCGCTGATGATGTTTCTTTACAAATGCTTCAGACACTACCTTCCCTTAACGCAAAAGTACAAAGACAAGGGAGAAATAACGAAGGCGGATCCTCTAGCTTTTCTGTTTTAACAGGTACTGAATCCCTACGTCCGTCTATTTCGCAAGAACAGTATAGAAACGTTGTTCAATTAACAGCCGAATGGAATCTATTGGATGCAGGCATAAATTTTTGGCGTGGAAAAACAACTTCCGATCAAATGTTAATCGCCCAAGAGCGTAGACGTAAAGTGTATCAAGGCGTTGTCCAAGATACATACATTGCGTTTTGGCGCGCGGCAGTGGCACAAAATACTTTACCACAAATTTTAACGCTATTAGATGATATTGAACAACAACTGATTAATAATGAACAGCAAGCCAAACTGGGCGTCTCTCCATTAGGAGAAATTCAAACGAAGAAATCTCAACTTTTAGATAAAAAAGCACAGCTAACACGTTTCAAAAATGGTTTAAGTCTGGCACAAATTGAACTTAAAACTTTGATAGCACTGCCTCTTAAGCAAGATTTGAGCCTTGATTTACAAGGAGCAGACCCGCTTCAGATTAGCCAGCTTCCAACTATTGAAGGCAATGTTGAAGGCTATGAACTGAAAGCCCTCAACAACAGACCAGAAGTGCGCGAAGAGATTCTGAATAAACGTATTAGCTCCAGAGATATAAAACTATCCATTGCTGAAACCATTCCAGGTGCCGATCTTTTGCTCACTTACAATCATGACTCTAATAAATTTCTAGTTTTTAATAACTGGGTTGATGGCATCGTTGGATTAACGGCATCCATCAATAAAATAATAACAGCGCCCACACGGTATAAAAGAGCGCAGAACATTGACCTACTTTCTGACAAGCGTCGCCAAGCCCTAATCGCCGCCGTCATTACACAAGTACACGTATCACTTGCTCGATACGAAAGCCTTTCTGATGATTATGTTGCACAAATAGATATGGTAAATCATTCAGAAGATATTCTTAAACGTGCCCAAGATTATAATACCACTGGTTTAATGTCTAAATCCGACCTTTTAAACATGCAAATTGATTCTAGTATTGCCACAATTAATCGTGCTTTCGCCTATGCTGATGCACAGGATGCGTATGGTCGTTTTATCAATACGTTAGGTATTGATTTATGGGATGAGAATAATCCTGATCTAAATATAGAGAATTACGCTGAACAAATTCGTAGCCGTCTAAATGATTCAAACATAACAAATGTCTCTGATACTGTGACTGAGCTGGTGAAATCATGAGAAAAGTAATATCCAATCTCCAACGAACTCTATTAAGATCTATTGTAATCTTATTCTTAATTCTTATGTCTACATATTTATTAAGTTTTTTTGCAAGTGATGATAAAGAGCTATTTTCTAACGCTGCCTACGGTAACTCTGGTGTATCTAGCGCCGTTCAAAGTGATGGTGGAAACTATGCATCCGAAGAGAATCAAACACAAACAGCAATAAAAGAGGTCTCGTCTTCTTCAAACAATAGCGCAAGCACAGCATCAAGAGATAATGGTCCCTATACTGTTCAAGCCGTCTTAGGAGCAAAGCGCCAAATTGTAATAGCGAGTGGCATTAATGCTAAAATTACTAAATTTAAATTAGAAAGTGGTGATCGCTTTAGAAGAGGTGATGTTCTTATTCAATATGATTGCTCGGTTGACCAAGCGCGTTTAAACGAAGCCTTATCACGTCAGCGCGTGACACAAGTACAGCTTGTTGCTTACCAAACGCTATCAACCTTAGATTCTGCTTCGAAAATAGAGCTTACGATTGCAAGAGAAAATAACGAACAAAACAAAGCAATGATCGCGCAAATCAGAGGTAAATTAAAATCTTGCCAACATGTAGCGCCATGGAACGGACGTGTCACACGCAAAATGGCGAATCAGCATGAGTATGTCCAAACAGGTCGCGTTTTAATGGATATTTCTTCACATGATCGATTAAGAGCAGAGTTTTTAATCCCTTCTAACTGGTTAAGATGGCTAAACGTTGGAACACTTCTAAACATTTATATTGGGGAAACAGATAATAACTATACGGCTAAAATTGTCAGTATTTATGGTGAGGTTGACCCAGTAAGCCAATCTATTCAAGTTGTCGCCCAAATGGAGAAATACCATGAAGATCTTTTGCCAGGAATGAGCGGTAGCGCAACATTCACTAAACCCAATGTGGAAAACATTTTTGCAAAAGGCTTTCTAGGCATTAAGTTATCAAAGTAATGACTGTAATGAACGCAAGTAATGATAAAAGCACTACACCGCCAGAACCGGAAAATAAATTTCAGCTTCTACTTACATTAATTACGCTTCTAAAAAATACGCGCCATCGTTACAAGAAAACTGAACTTGAATTTCTTATTGTCAACCAAACTTTTAATTTGGCGCCCTACAGAAACTGTATTTATTGGGAATATCATAAAAATAAAGTCACTATAAAAAATATTTCTGGTTTAGTACAAATTGATCCAGATGGACCCTATACACAATGGCTTGTTCGTACTGCTGAGCATTTTATCAAGACGAATAAACATAAAGATATAAATACGGAACCGAACGATAAAAAAGCACAAAAACAAAGCTTTTCGACACTACTACCTATCACTAAAAATGATTGCACAGAACAAGATGCAAAAGACTGGAATAAATGGGCTACAGAACATGCTTTATTCATCCTTATGCATGACACACAAAATAACTTGATTGGCGGCCTATGGCTGGATAGAGAAAAGCCTTTTGGTACTTTAGAAAAAGCGCTGTTAGAAGATTTAACAGATGGCTATGCGCACTCTTTAATACACCTGAGTGCTAATAAAACAAAAAAAGCATTTTTCAATCCACTTTCCTTTTTAAGTTTTTCAGCTATGCGCTCAAAATTACTGTTCTTGGGTCTTATGTTAGCCTTACTCTTTCCCGTTAGAATGAGCGCTACCGCGCCTGCAGAAGTTATTGCAAGCAAACCAGATGTCATCACTATTCCATTTGATGGTGTTATTAAAAGCGTAGAAGTATCACCAGGCCAAACTGTCAAAGAGGGCGATATTTTAGTGCAAATGGATGCAACTTTACTGCGAAATAAAGTCACCCTGACAACAGGTGAATTAAATGCCGCAGAAATAGCCTTGCGCAAAACAGAGCGTGAATCGATGAAAGACCGCTCTAAGCTCGCAGAAATTGCTATTTTGAAAGCGCAACTTATTCAAAAAACAGCCGAAATGGAATTTGCGAAAAAAATGTTGGGTCGATCAGAAATTCTGGCCGAACGGGACGGTATTATCATATTTGGTGACGCTAATTCATTACGTGGTAAGCCCGTACAAACGGGGGAACAGGTCATGCAACTGGCGAACCCAGATGATAGTGAACTGCTTATTCGATTACCTGTTAGCTCAATCATAAAAATAAACAAAGATGTGCCAGCGCGGTTCTTTTTAAATGTAACACCCTTTAATTCAAGAAAAGTAAATTATGACAGTATTGGCTATCAGGCGACAATGGATAATGATGGCTTATTGACTTACAAAATAAGAGGCGATTTTATAGATAAAGAAGATGATATTCGAATTGGCTGGACAGGAACTGCTAAGGTTTATGGTGATCGCACATTATTAATTATCAATATTTTAAGGCGCCCAATCACGACCCTACGTCGTAAATTGGGAATTTAAACATGTTAGATGAAGATATTGCGCTACCCAAATTACGAAACGACATTCAATTAAACGAAGCACCTTCTGAAACTGAAGGATCACCAACTTGGACGCTATACGATCCTGCGGCTAATAAATATTATAAAATTGGCTGGCTTGAATTTGAAATATTATCTCGTATTAAAAACTGTCAAAGTGTTAATCAACTGACAGAAAACATAATTCAAGACACTTCCCTAAACGCTGATGGAGAAGCTGTTCAAGAGGTTATACAATTTCTTATTCAACATAATCTTGTCTACACATCTGATGAGGAATCTTTAACAAGATTTGAAGAGCAACGTGATATAGCGCAGCGCCCTTGGTGGCATAAGATGCTACATGGATACTTATTTTTTACACTGCCTCTCTTTAAGCCAGAAAGTTTTCTAAAAAAAACGTATCCAATATTAAGCCCTATTTTTACACGCCCTTTTATGAGCGTTGTGTTCTTATTACTCGCTTACGGTATATTTTTAAGCATCCAGCGTTTTGATGAAATTACGAATACATTTATTAACTACCTAAACCCTGAAGGTATTATATTATTCGTTGGCGCGACAATAGTCGTTAAAATAATTCATGAATTAGGACACGCCTATACGGCCACCAAATATGGTGTACCTGTCACAAGCATTGGCCTCGCCTTTATTGTTCTCTACCCCATTCTTTACACGGAAACGACAAATGCATGGAAACTCAAAAACCGTAACCAGCGTTTAGTGATTGCCGCTGGGGGCATGATGGCTGAACTGGCTTTAGCTTCTGTAACGCTCATATTATGGCACTTTCTTCCTCCTGGAATGGCGCAAAGTTTATGTTTCATGGTGGCTATTGTTTCAATGATTGCTTCTTTATTTGTAAACCTTAATCCACTCATGAAATTTGATGGATATTATCTATTTTCCGATATTGTTGGAATTGATAACTTACAAGATCGCTCCTTTGCTTTTGCTAAATGGCGCTTAAGAAAGTGGTTATGGGGTTGGGATGACCCTAAACCTGAGAATACATATGCAGATAGACAGCGGCTATTGACTGGTTTTGGTTTTGCCGTTTGGATTTATCGCTTCTTTTTATATCTAGGAATTGCAATACTTGTATACAACCTCTTCTTTCAACCATTAGGACTTATCCTAATGCTCGTTGAACTTGCCTTTTTTATTGGCTTGCCTTTATGGCGCGAAATAAAAGTATGGATAGGCCGTTATGATGATATCTTTAAATTAACGCATGGAAAAATTACATTATTTTTACTGACTATCTCTCTTATCTTTATGTTTACACCAACGCGACAAACTATCGAGATTCCTACTATTATGCACGCTAAGGATTATTCACGATTTTACCCTCCTATCCCTTCTAAAATTGAACAGATAAATATTAAAAAAGGGCAGTTTGTAAAAAAAGGCGACATGCTCTTTCAACTTTCTTCTTATGATTTAGATCATAATATAAATATTACACGCCTTAAATTAACGGATTTAGAAAAAATTCGTAGGAGTAGCCAAGCCACCATAGAGCTTGCAAATAAACGCAGTATGCTCGACGTTGAAATTGAAAATACAAAAAAAGAATTAAAAGGTTTCCTTTCAATACAAGAACAGCTCACAATTAAAGCACCTAATGACGGCGTTATTGAGGAAGTAGACTCATTACTAAAATCAGGGCAATGGATCAATAAGACATCAATGCTTGCGCTTTTAGCGGATAAAAAATCAAAAATTGTGAGCGGCTACATAAGCGAACAAGACCTTGATAAGCTATCTAAAACATCGAATGGAAAATTTTATGCTGAATATTCTCCCTTTGAAACTTATAACGTCACTTTAAACACATTAGAAAAAACGAGTGCGGCCACTCTTTTTTGGCCAGAACTATCCTCTTCCCAAGGCGGTGGCATTCCCGCAGCAGCAGAAAATGATGGTACAATTCGTCCTTTAGCGCGCTACACCATCTATCCCATTCGTTTTCAGCTCAATAAAGATGAAAATACAAATTTATTACCTGATTTTATTGCCCGCGGTACTGTCGTTATGGAGGGAGAAAAGCAAAGCCTTGCTAACTCTCTGATAAAAAAGGGAATATCTATTTTTGTTATGGATTCACAATTGTAAGCTAATTCGTAAACAATCAAAAAAATTTAGTAAATATTAGCTCTTTTTAAGATATAATGTCACATCAGGTAAATTTTCAAAATTTTAACTGGTTTGATGATCAATGACTTAGGAAGCTAGTATTGTCCAATAAAGATAAAAACAAGAAAAGCTTAATCCGCACACTCATGCAACCGCTTGAGAAGCGCTTACTTCTTGACGCCTCAACACTTGCATCGACTGTCAACGCCATCCCCACTGCGGTTTTGAATTTAGACGCTCAAGACATTGATGGTGACGGCGATTTTGGTGACCAACCTGCAACAGGCACTGCAGTAGGCACTTGGGCAGACTCTTTTGGTGGTGATCATGATGCCACTCAAGGAACTGCCAGCCGTCAAGCAACATATGAAGAAAATGCCTTTGGCACTGGCATTGGTGGCTTAAACTTTGATGGTGATGATACGTACAGTATTACAAATAGAGTAGATATTAACAATGGTGGTGGCCCATGGCCTGAAAAATCATTTGCAGTCGTTTTTAGAACAGGGACAGACACCTCAGGATTCCAAGTTGTCTATGAACAAGGTGGATCCACACGTGGTTATCAAGTCTCCATAGATAATGGAAACATCTATGCTGCTGGATATAATAATACAGGCACCGAGTGGGGATCTGACCGATTCAAAATTATGAACCTTGGAACGGTAGCACAAAACACAACTTATCGAGTGATCATGGTTTTTGATGCCACCGTCGGAGATGGCTTTATTAAAGCAAATCTAAATGGTGGTGATTTTGTCCAGCTAGATGAAGTTGGAACGCAACCAAACCATGGCGCAGCCATCGGTATTGGTGCAGAACAAGGTGGAACAGTTAGACCTTCTACCTTAGCCTTAACAAATAACAGTAACGCTAATTTCTTTAAAGGCTCTATGGGGCAAATAATGCTCTGGGAAACTGCACTAGATGACAACCAGGTACGCGCAGTTGATTCGTATCTAACAGAAAGATGGACAAATAGCCCAGCCATACAATTTAATACTGGCGATACCGTTCTTGAAGGTGGAACAACAAACATCTCCTCAACTGAACTTTATACCGTAGACCAAAACACCACACCAAGTAGCTTGACATACGAAATTACAGGTTTGTCTAACGGTGATATAACCCTTAGTGGTACTGCACTTGGCATCGGTGGGTTATTCACACAAGCAGATATTGACAGTGGATTCATTAACTTTGCACATGACGATTCTGAAACGATAACCGCTAATTTTAGTTATCGTGTTACAGATGGCGGTGCACAAGATACGGATACCTTTGTTCTAACAGTCACCCCTGTTGATG
>CALDHI010000013.1 GCA_937941545.1 uncultured Alphaproteobacteria bacterium | reverse complement strand
TTTTGCCGTTGATGATGCCAATACTATAACCCAATTAAATACAGAACATGGCGTGCGCCCTGATTCAAAGGGCGGGGTGCAGTTTTCTTATAACTTTGATGGGACGGGGCAGGATGAGGGCAGTGGCAGTACAATCTATGACTTACACAGCAGTGCTGGCGTTGGTCTAAACGCCAATGGCCAAGAACAACTAAGTGTTTATATCAGTGGCAGTGGCACAGACCATAGCGGGATAGGGCATCTAGGCAATCAAGCCATGGGCGGTGATATCAATGTATCGCTGTTGGAGGCATATCGTCATTTTACTAGTCATTATGAAGAAGGCGATAGCTTAGACATAAAAGGGTTTAGTCGCGGCGGTTTCACGGGGCTATCCTTTGCGGGGATGATTGATAAGGTTGGGCCTATTGACACAACGGGCATGACGCCTGAGCAGATTGATGCCGCGACCTTAGACGCGTTAAAGGTTTACCTTGATCCAAACGCCACCCCAAACAGTCCGCAGATGATAGCGTTTCAGGAAAGATATAATTTCCAAGATAGCGCACCGACAATCAACATAGGGCTTATTGATCCCGTGGCAACGCGCGTTCCCAATAATGATTACCATGATTTGAATGGAAGTAACGCCGACAATATCTTTGTTGCGTTGGCCTTGGATGAAGATGCTAATTTGTTAGATAATATGCGCTTAGAACACTTGCCTAATGCCACTGTGGTTCAATTTAGCGGGGATCATGGCACTGTTGGTGGGACGGATGCGGGTATGGAAGCTTTATCCGCTTACCCTGCGCGGTGGCTGGCGGGGAATATGGTGCAAGAATCGGGATGGCAATATGATCCTTTGGCGTTTAACCTTAATATCGCAATACCAGATGCGCTGGCGGGGGGTAATGTAGAATTTGGGACGAACTCACTAGCTTTATCCTTAGCAGGGCATCATCCACGTCCTTTATCTGAGGGTACCGTGATAGACCCTTCGGTTATTGAACGAATAGAAGGTGTAGCGGGATATAATCCATCGCAATTAGATGGCAATGTGAATTATGATGTGGCCGAGGCACAGCCTTATTTTGACCCTGCGACCATTGACGGGCCATCGCTTGAAATTCAAATAGCCACCGCCTCTGCCTATAATGAGCTGTTTCAGCAGTTTAGCGGTGCGGCGGGTGAAATATATGAGCTAGGTCAGTCTGCCTATCCTGATAACGCCAATTCAATGCGTGAAATAGGCGTTGTAACGTCCATTGACGATAGAGCAACGGCAATCTCAAGCTATGCACCGCCGCCCATGTAGGGCGCGTATGACGTTAAATAAATTTACTTTTAATCTCTGACATTAAATTACTGATGCCATAAGGCGGGTTAATGATGATCATGCCTGTGCCCTTCATACCCTTTTCAACCTCACCAAAATGCCATTCATCTATGGTGAAGTTTTCTTTGCTTAAGCCCATGTCTTTGAGAGGGGTGAGCAAGTTTTGATGAAGCTTCTTATCTAAAATAGGATACCAGATCATATAGATGCCCTGTGGCCATTTTTGATGGGCGTCTATCACGGCCTGCGCGGTTTTGGTGTAATCATCTTTTAGCTCATAGCTGGGGTCTATTAGAACACCGCCACGGCGAAGGATAGGGGGCGTGAGGGATTTTAACCCTGTGAAGCCATCTTCAAATCGTGTCGTGGCATTAATATGATTTTTGAGGGCGGATTCCAAATACGGATATTCGCCTTTGTGTAAATCAAACGCGAATAGCTTGTCTGTATTACGCATGAGCGTCGCGGCAATGTACGCAGACCCTGGATAGGTTGTGACTTCATTGCCAGAGTTTAAGGTTTTTAATAAATCGTAATAATGGGATAGGGGCGCACCAAGGTCGCTGGTGGCTTGCCATGTTTTAAAATATTTTGAAATACCTGTTTCATGTTCTTTAATTTTTTGTGCCTCGGTTGAGGTTAAATCATAAAGCCCGCGCCCTGCATGGGTATCAATCCATGTGAATGGTTTATCTTTTTGTTTGAGGTAATCCAAAACAGCAATCAGCCATAGATGTTTTTGAACATCCGCCATATTGCCCGCATGATATATATGTTGATAGCTTAGCATTAATGCACGCTCAATAAGTTTTCAGCAATCAGGTCAGGCTCGTCTGAGAACAGGGATACAACGCCCCAGCTTTGAAAGTCGCGCGCTTGTTCGGGGTCATTCACGGTGTAAACGAGGGGGATGTAATCTAGCTCTATCGCTTCGTCTATGACATCACGTGTGGCGATGGTTGTGCCTAGGTTGATCGTTTTGACGTCTAAATGGTCGGCGATGTCACGCCAGTTTGGGTTCATCTCGCCATTGCCTTCGGGGGCAAGCAAAAGCCCGCGATGCCAATCTGCGGCAATATGTTGTGCGGTTTCCAAGCTTACGGGATCAAACGAGGAAATAAGCAAACGATCATGATCGTCCCAATATTGTGAGAGGATATCTAAAGCCGCCTCCGCCGTTTCTTTTTCGCGCCCTGGACACGCTTTAATTTCTAGGTTTAAGCCTAAGTTACGCTCAATTAATACTTCAATCGCCTCTTCTAGGGTGGGGATTTTGATGCCTGTGAAGCTGTCACTGAACCAGCTTCCTGTTTCAAATTGTTGTATTTCTTCATAGGTGAAGTCACGCACAAGCCCAGACCCATTGGTGGTGCGCTCCAAATCATCATCATGAAACAAAATAGGGACGTCATCCTTAGTCAGTTTCACGTCCAGCTCCACCCATTCAATACCGATATCGGCGGCGGTATGAATACCTTCCAATGTGTTTTCAGGGGCGTAGGATGCGGCGCCGCGATGGCCGATGACTTGGGGGAGTTTTAAAGGCATA
>CALDHI010000012.1 GCA_937941545.1 uncultured Alphaproteobacteria bacterium | reverse complement strand
ACGCGCCTGAGCGCTCTTATAAAAAATGTGAGAATATCGCTGAATTTATATTTAGTAACTTGCCTCCCCACCCCGAATCGAATTTATAATACGCATCGTACAGTTATCATGAATAGGAAAAGACCATGGTTGAGCAAGATGTTGTCCCTAATGAAGAAGCGTATCTTGAAGATACAGATACAAAAGCAGGACGCCCGCGCTCCGAAAGCTCGCGCAAGGCCATATTAGAAGCCACGCGCCGCTTGCTAACGCATACTTCCGTTCAAAAGCTTTCTATTGAAGCAATCGCCAAGAAAGCTAAGGTGGGCAAAACCACGATTTATCGCTGGTGGCCTAATAAATCTGCGGTCATAATGGAGGCGATATTCTCGCAACCCGCTTATAACAATGTCCTGCCCACGCCCCGTAATGGTGTGGAAGGCGTCACGCAACAGCTTGATAAACTCTGCCGTCAAATGGCAGGAAAGAACGGGCGTTTGGTTGCGGAGATTGTTGGCGAAGCACAATCCAACCCCGAAGCTTTAAAAATCTTCATCGACAGCTATTTGCAAGAACGCTATGACACGCTATCGTCTTATATTAATGGCGGAAAGCAGACAGGCGAGTTTGACGAGAGTATTGATACAGACAGCGCAATTGACGTCGTCCTAGGCCCTGTCTTCTTCCGCCTTATCAGTGGCCAAGAACTAGATAATGATTTCATCAAAGACATGACCGCCATGCTGATTAAGGCTTTAAAAAAATAGAGCTCAGGCGCGTAAACGCGTTACGCTTTTTTTTAAGACGCTCAGGCGTGCAGGCACGCTACGCGGTTTTCTCTCTCGTCATTGCGAGGAAGCCTTCTTAGGCTGACGCGGCAATCCTCGCAATGACGAAAAGATGATTACCAACTGCCCTCATTTTCCATCGACGCCCAAGGTTCTTGCAGTTCAAGCCTATCCCCTTTTTGAAGAAGCTCAATCGAAATACCATCGGGCGATTTAATAAACGCCATATACCCATCGCGCGGCGGACGGTTAATCGTCACGCCCTTATCCGCTAAATCCTGACAGGTCGCATAGATGTTTTCCACGCGATACGCCAAATGGCCAAAATTACGTCCACTATCATATTGCTCCACTTTGCCGTCTTCATCTGGCCAATTATAAGTTAGCTCAATCATAGGCGCTTTATTGGTTTTTGCGCTCTCCGCATCACCACCCGCGGCTAAAAAAACTAGCGTGAATTTACCGCCTTCATTGTCTTTACGACTGATTTCCTGCAAACCCAATTTATTACAATAAAAATCTAGCGATGCCTCTAAATCGTGAACCCGCACCATTGTGTGTAAATATTCCATTTATCTAAATCCTGTCTTTTTGTTAGTTTCTAATAGCAAAGCTTTGCATTTTGCATTAGTTCCATTAAAGTATAACTTACATGGAAAAAATTAATATAGCAGAACTACAGACATCAATTTTAACTTGGCTTACAAGCGAAATTCTAACGCTAAATTTTGCCGTACAAATTGCGGTTGTGTTGTCGGGATTGGTGCTAGGCTATATTTTGGGCAAAACGGTAAAACCACGCCTGAATGATTTAATCAATAAATTAAACGTTCCTTATAAAGTTAGTGAAATCCTTTATAATCTTCAGCGCATTACCTTCCCTTTCTTAGCGATGATTTTCGTCTTTATCCTCAGTAAAATAGCTTCTGGTATGGGATTCCCAATTAATTTTTCAACAGCCATTACAAAGCTATTATTAGCATGGATCATCATTCGCCTAGTGGCTCAGGTTATTGAGAATAGATTTGCGCGAAACATTATTGCGTTCACAATATGGGGGTTAGTTGCCTTAAGCTTGTTTGGTGTCCTTGAACAAACAATGACAACATTAGACTCCCTTGGCTTTAATATCGGAGAATTCCGCCTGTCTGCGCTGAGTGTGACCAAAGGCGTCATTGGCATCTTTATACTGATGTATGCGGCTCTTTTCTTTTCCAACCTGACAGAAAAACGCATTCAATCGGTCAAAAGTTTAAACCCCTCCAGTAAGGTTTTAATCTCTAAAATTTCACGCGTTTTCTTGGTTGTGACCGCCTTGCTCATCGGTATCACCTCGGCGGGTATTGACCTCTCTTTATTCGCCGTCTTTTCTGGTGCAGTTGGTTTGGGTATTGGTTTTGGTTTACAAAAAGTTATCTCCAACCTATTCAGCGGGATGCTCCTCCTAATGGATCAATCCATCAAGCCTGGCGACATCATCGAAATGGATGGCACGTTTGGGTGGGTCAACCACATGGGCGCACGTTATACGGAATTGGTCACACGGGATAATAAATCCTACCTTGTCCCAAACGAAGAATTCATTACCCAACAAGTGGTCAATTGGTCACACGGCAATACGTTGGTGCGGATTGAAACCACCTTTGGTGTGCATTATGATTCAGACCCGCATCTGATTAAGAAAATAGCAACACAAGCCGCCTGCAAACCTGACCGCGTTGTAGACAGCCCAGCGCCCGTTTGTCACTTGGTGGAATTCGGTGATAGCTCAATTAACTTTGTCCTACGCTATTGGATTAAAGATGCCGAAAAGGGCGTGATGAACACAAAAGGCGACGTAATGCTGGCGTTATGGGACGCTCTAAAAGAAAATGATGTTCAAATTCCATACCCACATCGAGAAGTGTTTATGCATAAAGTTTAAGGCCAACGGCTAAGCCAACTATATAATTTTGTGCATTTTATCTAAAATGGGGTATAATAATAAGTTAATCAATTTCAGGATCACATTATAGATGGTAAAAAATTTGAATTATCTTGCTCTTTTTGTCTTTGCATTACTTTGTTTTGCACTGCCCTCTTACGCTAATTCAAATGCGTCTTTTACGTTGAAAGAAATTACTCACTCCCCTAAAAAAACAATAGCTTATGTAACATTTGAAACAGGCGTCAAATCAAAAGCCTATATTATGTATGGCACAAGCAGTGGCCGCCTTAACACACGAGGCCCTAATGAAACATCCTTCAAATACAATACACACAGGCAAGTCATTAGAGGCCTGCAACCTGGTGAAACATATTATTATAGAATATTCGTCACTAACCAAAACGGAAACACAAGAGAATCTGTCATAAAGTCTTTCACAATGGCTGGCGAAAAATCAAGCTTTTCAGTCGCCTCTGCAAAATCCTTAGTCACAGCAGCTGTCGCAAATCTATTCTCTGGCTCAACTATAGGAATCACAAGTGTTGACCCCAGCCCACCTGCGGCAGATTGGCCTGCAAATGCCAACGGCGACTTGCCGTTAGCTGGTGTTTTCTACGGGAATCCTATGACAGGTGTTGGCTTGCAAAACGCAGGCATTGGTATTGAAACCTCTCGCCGTTTTCGCGCCGAACGTTCAGGAACGCTTGCTTATACGAGCTATAACAACAGAACGTTAAATATGTTTAACATTACAGATCGTTGTAAACGTATCGGAGGTATATGGTGTGAATGCGTCAATAATAACCTTGATCAGTATACATGCGGGTATCTCTTAGGAAGCAGTTATAGCGTTGGGAATGGTGGTAATATTCATGTTGAATTACGGACGAATACAGCGAAAGGGACGCCTTCTAATGTCGTTCTCGGCAGAACTGAGTCCTTTATCCCTATGGATAATGCCAAAGTTGGCTACCCTAAATTAAAATTCACAACTCAACCCACAATTCAAGAGGGGGTTATCTACCATCTTGTTTATGTGAACAAAAGCCCGCCATTAGGCGCTTGTACAAAATTAGTCCGCTTAACACCTTCTGAAGCAAAACAATGTTCAAAGAGCAGAGGAGCACAAGGGCTGAACGGACCACGTTATCTCTCAAACCCATGGAGAACAGGCACACCGACCACAACAGGAGCAAGAGGACCATATTTTGGAGATAACTCTGCCGCTACTTTTTACAGGCGCAAACAAGAAAGTGGCTGGTCATTTTATAAAGATAATATCTCTTGGTTCGATGTTATTTACAATGATGGTGTCCGAGTTGGAGATGCTTACTACCCTATCTACATCACAAGATATAGAAATAGTGTTGGGGGGGGCAATCAAGTAAGGCAGAAATTTACAGTACAGGATGCAACAAGAAGCGTAGACGGCGTTTGGTTAAATTTTGGGCATACAAAAACAGCAGATGGCAGCCCTATACAAGTGACCTTAAAAAATGGAAGCGGTACTGTGCTCGCCACAAACAGACTCAATGCCTCACAACAATGTATAAAAACAGTGAGAGAAGATAAACTTGAACTTGCAGGATGGTGTCTTGATTGGGGCTATAGCTCGTTTGGAAAAAATGTTTCGCTCGTAAAAGGCTCAACTTACTCTGTTGAATTAAGTGCTGGAGGCAACGCTGGATTTCTATTTGGCGCTACTGGTATGGTGCCAGCATGGACAAATAGAAATACTTGGATAAAATCTGGTGCTCAATTTAGCAAAAACAACGGATCATCATGGTCTAACTGGAACGGGCAAAGTGGCGGTGCAGATGCAGAGAGAGATTTAACTCTTCTCTTCACAATAGAAGGCATGCCGAAACAAATTAAATAAACCTAACCTCAACAAACAAAAAAACCGCAGGCACGCCCACGGTTTTCTTTATTATACTCAGTGTTACACATTATAAAAACTTAAGCCGCAACACTCATTTCTTGTGCGCCGCTCATCGCCATTTCACCATCTAGAATCGCGCTGGCGGCGTGGATGACGGCGGCTATTCTTACGGTTGTTTGCACTTGGTCCTTGGTGATGCCGTGCTG
>CALDHI010000011.1 GCA_937941545.1 uncultured Alphaproteobacteria bacterium | reverse complement strand
TGCGCGTGATCTGCCAGCTTGTCACCCATAATCTCACGCCATTGCGTAATGATCTTGCCCAACGAAATATATTTGCGCTTAAAGGTTTTGTTGGTCACACTGGGGACTGTATTTGAAAGACGTTTTAAGGCACACATGATTGAACAACTATGGCAAACAAGACAACAAATCACAATATAAATGTCGATAAATTTAGAAAAGCTATTTTAAATTGGTATGACAAACACCAACGCACCTTACCTTGGCGTGCGTTAAGCAATCAAACGCCTAATCCGTATCATGTCTGGTTATCGGAAATAATGTTACAACAAACAACTGTTCCCACTGTTGGGCCTTATTTTGAGAAGTTCCTAAATAAATGGCCCACAATTCATGATTTAGCCAACGCTCATCAAGATGAGGTCACACATGAATGGGCAGGGCTTGGGTATTATGCAAGGGCGCGAAATCTTCATAAATGCGCGATAACGGTTAGTAACGAGCTAGGCGGTGAGTTTCCACAGGAACAAGTTGAACTAGAAAAGCTATCAGGAATAGGGGGCTATACCAGTGCGGCTATACGGGCGATTGCCTTTAACAAGCCTGCAAATGTTGTGGATGGTAATATTGAGCGCATCATGTCACGCATATTTGCTATTACCGAGCCTATGCCAGATAGCAAAAAAGACTTACATAATATGGCAGGTCTTTTAGCAGATGATAGAAAAGACCGCCCAGGGGATTATGCTCAGGCGCTGATGGATATAGGCTCCAGTATATGTATCCCCAAGAACCCCAGATGCGCCTTATGTCCCGTAACAGACTTTTGTGAGGCGAAGAAATTAGGCATCGCAGGGGAACTCCCTAAGAAAAAGCCTAAAAAGGTCAAACCTGAAAAAATGGGACATGTTTATTGGCTGACCAATGATAAGCAAGAGGTGGCTTTTGTTCGTCGTGATGAGAAAGAAATGCTAGGCGGTATGTTAGGTTTACCTACCAGTGAGTGGGTTTTGACTTCCGATGAGGCTATTATCCCCCTTACGCACGCACAGGACTCAAAACAGCATATTTCTCATAGCTTCACGCATTTTAATCTACGCCTTGATATTTATATCGCCCACGCTCAAGAGGGTATCATAAAGGCACTTGATAACGTCAAGTGGGTTTCCCGTTCCGAATTGAGCGAGATTGGCATCCCAACCTTGTTTAAAAAAGTGGTTAAGTTGATGAAATAGAAGCAGAGTTTGATTTAAGGAGCAAATCAGATTTATAATAGTTATATGAGATGTTTTATTTTTATCGTTGTTTGTTTATTTATAATGCCTTCCTTAGCGCCAGCGCAGGCAGAATCTAATCTTGTTTCCCCCGAAAAAGGGCATATTAAGGTGCAAGAACATCAAGAACAATCGGTATTAGGTTTATCTGAAATTAATGAAAAAACCGTAATAAAAGACCTCTACGCGGATAAATATCAAACATCAAGCATACAAAACATCTCTACATTATATTGGTTAAAAGGGGTGTTGGATTTAAATGATCAGGCTGCAATAGATAATTTTTTACTTATAAATGAATGTGATTATTACAAAAAAAACATCGAAGATGATTTTAAATGGCAAAAGGTTCGAGAGGCAGCAAAACGTATGATTGCCGATCAGGTCAAAGATTACTCAGATAAATACCAAATTATTGTTCCTATTGATTTAGGGCGATACGACCATGAAAAAAAAGGCTTTCCACTAACGGATGAAACCAAGTTTAATAATTTAAGACGGGTTCAGATTGGTGGTGATAGAGGAGATATTTGTGGGAATGATTGGATAATTGAAAATTATCCACGTGAAATTAGGTTGATTTTGAATAAACCTTTTAACTTTAACTTCTTATATTTAGACGAGCATGTGGCACAAGCATTTATACTACGATATAGAAAAGGGTTAACCAAAAGACCTTCTACAATGAAATATAATAAATTTGATAGAATTGTATTTGCCAGAGTACGCATAACTCTTTCAAAATATCAGAAAATCGAACAGCGTAGAAATGACACGCCTGTTGCCGTCTTTTTTGGAAGCATTGATGGCTTTGAAATTTTCGAAAACTCAGATGAAACGGGACTTTTATATTCAGAAAACTTTATTAAAAAAGTTGCGCCTGATTTAAAACTTGAGAGTCAAAAAGCGCCAGCTCAAGAAATTAAAGACGTTGTTGAGTAAGTTTAAAACCTACGTTTAGTGTCTCTTGAATAATATCAGGCTTTTTTACGGTGATTTCTATTTTATTGATTGTTGAGTGTTGAAAACACATCTGTGCCATATCTTCCGCTAATGTTTCAACAAGATTAAAGTGTTTGGAATGCACAAGTTGCTTTGTCTCTTCAATCAAATCAGCATAAGAAACAGTCTCATCAATATTGTCGTGATAGGTTTCTTTGGTATCAAGATTTATAATTAAATCTAAAATAACGCGTTGTTTTGCTTCTTTTTCGCTATCAAGAATACCGATTGAGGCCATCAGCTCTAACCCTTCAATTAAAATTTGTTGTTCCAAATTTTGTATATCTTTAAAGGGTACAATTGTTTCTGCCTGCATTAGCGTTTCTAATGAATTCGTGACTGTTTTGAATAGCTTGTTCATAAGGGACGCCTTTTATTGAATTGTTGTATTGCCTGTAACATTATTGGAAATAGCAACATTCCCTTCAATCTGCAAGCGAAGTTTTTGTCTTAGGGCATCAATGGGGATAAGTTCATCGCCTTGTTTATAGTGCCAATAGGTCCAACCATTGCAAGAGGGGGCGTTTTGAACCGCCGCACCAACTTTGTGAATTGACCCGCGATGATTGCCTTCAGCTGTCTTAATATTGGCATCTGCCGAAATTTTAACGCTATTTTGCCCCTTGGCATTCACTAATTGTGTACCTGGCTCAAGAAGACCATGTTCAAGCAACCAGCCAAATGGAATTCGCATTTGTTCACGTTTTTGAACTAAAGCAATACTATCCGCGTCACATCTTGTAATGCCATCAATACGTTTTTGTGCCACTTTGATATAATCATCTTCACGGTCAATACCGATAAAGTTACGCCCTAGTTTCTTAGCTACTGCGCCTGTTGTACCTGTACCAAAGAAGGGGTCAAGTACCACCTCATCTGGTTTGGTGGATGATAAAATCACACGATGAAGCAAGGCTTCTGGTTTTTGCGTTGGGTGCGCTTTATCGCCATTTTCGTCTTTTAAACGCTCACCACCTGTGCACAATGGAATGAACCAGTCAGAGCGCATTTGAAGGTCTTCGTTGAGCGCCTTCATTGAATCGTAATTAAACGTATATTTAGACTTCTCAGATTTGGCTGCCCAAATCATTGTTTCATGGGCATTTGTAAAGCGACGCCCCCGAAAGTTAGGCATCGGGTTTGTTTTGCGCCAAATGACGTCATTTAATATCCAATAGCCCAAATCTTGCAAAATAGCGCCAAGGCGAAAAATGTTATGATAAGAGCCAATCACCCATATTGAGCCATCGTCTTTAAGAGTTTCGCGCGCCGCGCTTAACCACTCACGCGTAAAATCATCATAGACTTTAAGGCTATCAAACTGATCCCAATGGTCATCGCACGCATCCACCTTTGTATGATTTGGACGATGCAAATCACCACCAAGCTGTAAATTATAGGGCGGATCAGCAAATATCATATCAACCGAACCAGCGGGGGTCGCCTTCAGAACATCAATGCAATCCCCTTTGGTTATCTTATTAATTTCAGGGGCTTTTGTTTTATTAGCTTTAGGTTTTGTCATGGTGTCCTCAAGATTATTTGTAGTCGGCCGTAGCGGGTTTACCCGCCTGAGGCTCTTTTATATAAGAGGAATCATGATTCATTTGGGACTCTGGGTCAAGCATTAAATTTAAAAAAATTGTTTAGAGTCAGGACTCTAGCATAGAGTCCTAAAGTTAAGCTTTGGCTTTTATCTTTGCACATGGTGCAAATGACAATCTATGAAATGGAGTCAGGCCGTGACTTTGCAGTCCTTCCATATGAACCTTTGTTCCATATCCTGAATTACTGTTCCAGCCATAATGCGGATAATCATTATGAAGTGATGTCATTAATCTATCACGCGTTACTTTTGCAATAATGGATGCAGCGGCGATACAAAGGGACAGGCCATCGCCTTTAATAACCGTTTGTGTCTCACAAGTAATGTCAGGTGCGAACTTGCCATCAATGAGGGCGGTTTGAATACTCATATCATGACAGGCGGTCATAGCCTCATAAGCACGCTTCATAGCGAGCAGGGTGGCGTGATGGATGTTTAGCTGGTCTATTTCCTGCGCAGACGCCTCGGCAATCCCGAACACGCACAGCTCCTTTATGGGTTCAAACAGCTTCTCACGCTTAA
Organism: uncultured Alphaproteobacteria bacterium; assembly: GCA_937941545.1. Taxonomy (GTDB): domain Bacteria; phylum Pseudomonadota; class Alphaproteobacteria; order Micavibrionales; family Micavibrionaceae. Next base: position 3,424 of record CALDHI010000011.1, on the reverse strand, counting down.
CAGCAGATATCTTCTTGCTGTCATTAATGCTATCCCACAGCGGATTATCTAAGTTGTCTTGCGGGATATGCACACAAGCCGATACCACAGGCCCACATAACGGCCCACGCCCAACTTCGTCAATACCGCACAAGGAGGCGGTAAATTGTGCATCAAATTCTTTTAACATATTGACATGCCTTATAACTTAAATAGTGTAAAAGTAATAACGAAAGTATATCTATAACATGCCTAATAATAAAATAGATATTGGAATAGAACTCAAAGATATTTGTATTTCGGGTTCAGGGGCTAGTGTATTTGAAGCCTTATGCGATGCCACAATGAATGCGGTAATACCAACTAGATTGGTTGGCGCCAATAGTTCACGTGCCAATGCTGGGTTTTATGTGTCGGAGAAAGATGAAACTCATGTCTTGCTGAGCCTAAAATGTGGCTTTAATAGCAATGTTAAACCACCTCAACGTAAAGGTAAGCAACTAGCAATAAAACCAGCCATTGTAGATTTTGACCAATATTTTGTTTTAGCTAGCTAATCTCTTACTCACCAATTCATATACATGCGGAGAGATGTTATTTATTTCTAATATCTCCTCCAATGCCGCTTTCATCATGGCTTGGCGGTCAGGCGTAAAACGTTTCCATTCACTTAGAGGAGTAACCATACGCCCGCAATGCCTCAGACGGGAGTGTTAAATTGTTGGTCCAATGTTATGAGGTTTTTCATTGTGTAATTTTATGCGTATTCGAGTTAAAAAACATAGCTTACAAATTAAATTGACATATTACTTAGATTGAACTAAAGATAATCTATATTGATAAATAAGTAGGAGTTAGAAATGAGTGACGAGAATACATTTCAAGTTGTGTTTGGTGATGTAGATAGCACAGAGAGTTTAGGGGCAATAACTGCTGAATTTAATTGCCGTATTGGCGAAATGAATTGGACTCATGATTCCAATGACTTTTCTAGTGATATTAATAAAAATTTAGAACATTTTGTCGCTGAAAGATACCCTGAAGCAACAGGAATAAAGAATGTAGATATCAAGCATCTTCCAACATTCCTTCACAAAAACCATGGGGCTAAAAAAGTCAGTGTTTCTTTTCTTGTAACTGGAAATCCGTATAAAATGAAGGGTCTGGGAGAATCTTAACCTAAACTCTTACTCACCAATTCAAACACATTGGGGGAGATGTTATCTATTTCTAATATCTCCTCTAATGCCGCTTTCATCATGGCTTGGCGATCAGGCGTATAGCGCTTCCATTCGCGCAGAGGCGTCACCATACGCGCCGCGATTTGCGGGTTCAGCGTATTGAGTTCAATAATAGCGTCTTTCAAAAAGGTATAGCCACGCCCAGAGGGGTCATGAAACGCGACTGGATTATTCATCCCAAAGGCCGCAAATAACGACCGTACACGGTTCGGATTTTTCATGTCAAAATCATCATGGTTTTTTAGAGTTTCAAGTACTTCAAAGATACCGTCATGATTACTGCTGGCTTGGATACCAAACCATTTATCAATTACTAGTTGATAGTCTTTATAACGATTATAAAAATCTTGGATCACATCTGCACAAGGAGCATGAGGGTTATCAATTAACGCCCCAAATGCAACAATACGGTCTGTCATGTTATTGGCGTTATCATATTGCGCCTTGGCAAAGACAGAACAGCCCTCTGCCTTTATGGATGTTAGAATGCTCAAAATGACATTGCGCAAGCTACGCTTACCCATGGCTTCTGAGGTGACATTAAAGTCACCGTCATCAGCGTTCGTTTTATAGATTTCAACCAGCTTATCCAGATAAGCCGCGCGAATTGCGTTTTGTATTGCGGTTCGAACGTCATTAATCGCCGTTGGGTCAATCACATCTTGCGCTTGCCCAATTTCAGAAATACTCGGCAGGGATAAGGCCCGCGCCATTAAAGCTTTATCGCTTGATGGGTCTGCGGCTTTGTTAATTAAAGCACCGAAGCTATGAATAAATTCTGCGGGGACATCTGTTGCGTTTGCGCCCAACATTTTATTAATCGTGTGCATGCTAAATTTCTGACCCGCTTCCCACTGATTAAAGCCATCGCTGTCATGCACCATTAAGAAGGCCAGATCATCTTCACTTAAATCTGTTGTCAATTTTACAGGAGCGGAGAAATTTCGTAAAATAGACGGCACAGGTTTTGAGGCGATATTATTAAAGGTGAATCTCTGCTTCGCTTGCTTTAAATCCAGCACAGTCGTGTCGATTAAATCTTCACCATTGGCACCAACCAGCCCCACAGCCACAGGAATATGCATTGGCTTCTTATCCGTCTGCCCTGCGGTATCAGGAATAGATTGCTTCAGATGAAGCGTGTAGGTCTTGGCGTTTTCATCATAGTCACCAGACGCTTTAACGGCGGGCGTACCCGCTTGGCTATACCACAATTTAAATTGTTCTAAATCTTGGCCACTGGCATCGCTCATGCATTGCGCCCAATCATCAATGGTCACGGCTTTTCCATCAAAACGATCGAAATATAAGTCTGTCGCTTTACGGTAAGTTTCCGCACCCAATAACGTATTGAACATACGAATAACTTCCGCACCTTTTTCGTAGATCGTCATAGTGTAGAAATTATTAATTTCAATATAGCTCTCAGGTCGCACAGGATGGGCAAGGGGGGAAGCGTCCTCTGTAAATTGCGCGTGTCTCAAATGTGTCACATCATCAATACGCTGTACAGCGCGGGAATTTAAATCTGCTGAAAATTCTTGATCACGGAAAACGGTTAAGCCTTCTTTCAAAGAGAGCTGAAACCAATCACGACACGTCACACGGTTTCCCGTCCAATTGTGGAAATATTCATGCGCAATTACGCTCTCTACACGGATAAAGTCTGTATCGGTCGCTGTCTCTTGTTGAGCAAGAACAAGCGCAGTATTGAAAATATTTAATGATGTGTTCTCCATTGCGCCCATGTTGAAATCGCTAATGGCGACAATATTGAAAATATCATATTGATATTCACGCCCATAAACGTCTTCATCCCATTTCATGGATTTAATCAAGCTTTCCATGGCGTGACCACATTGCCCTTCATCACCATCACGAACATAAATATGTAAGTCTACTTCTAAGCCTGACATGGTGGTAAATTTATCTTCCACCCGCACCAAATCCCCAGCAACCAGCGCGAAGAGATAGCACCCTTTGGGTGTGGGGTCTTCCCATACAGTGAAGTGACGGTTTCCGCTGGCATCGCCTTCGTCAATCTTATTACCGTTTGATAGTAAAATCGGACATTTTTCTTTGTCGGCTTCAACTGTAACTTTAAACGTCGCCATAACATCGGGGCGATCTGGGTAATAAGTTATCTTACGAAAGCCCTGCGCCTCACATTGAGTGCAATAAGTTCCTTGTGAATGATAAAGCCC
>CALDHI010000010.1 GCA_937941545.1 uncultured Alphaproteobacteria bacterium | reverse complement strand
CATCTTGCTCAACCATGGTCTTTTCCTATTCATGATAACTGTACGATGCGTATTATAAATTCGATTCGGGGTGGGGAGGCAAGTTACTAAATATAAATTCAGCGATATTCTCACATTTTTTATAAGAGCGCTCAGGCGCGTGAACGCACTACGCGATTTTTCTTATTCAGCGTGCGCATTATGTTAGGAAGGTCTTTCATCAAATCTTAGTTTTTATTATGTATAATATGTGAGTGAATTAAGGGAATGATTTTGATAATATTGAAAATTGGGCTATAAATAAAATATCACTATTAAGGAATAAAATATTCGTCTATAGGTTTTCGTGAAGAAAATTTATAGGGCTTATAAGCGCATATTTTAATAAAACGTAATTGGGGCGTATTTTTAGTAAATAACGATTAAGGGGACTTTCATGGAAGTATGGATTTTATACGGGGATGATATTGAATCAAACGCAGATTTAGCCTTCGAGGCACGCCGTTTTTTGCGTGAAGGCAAAAAGATGGGCGTGGATGTGAAGGTGATTAAACCTGCGCAATTTGATATTCTTGTCACCCAAGGGGATCGCGAGTCTATCTTGATTGATGGCAAGGCCGTGGCGTTGCCTGATTTTGTGTTTCCTTATTTTAATCATAATGACCAAGGGTATTTTGCGTTGGCGATTGTGCGCCAGTTGCAACAGCTTGGCGTGCATGTCTTTAATGGCGCGGACGTGATTGAAACCGTGCGCGACAAATTGCACACGCATCAGATTTTGGCAAAAAGTGGCATTGATACGCCCGATACAATGCTGGCGAAATTCCCTGTTGATATTGATTTGATTGAAAAGAATATTGGCTTTCCTGTTGTGGTAAAAACATTAAACGGTGCGTTGGGCATTGGCGTGTTCTTGCTTGAAAATCGCTCGGCCTTCCAAGACCTCATGGAGCTGGTCGGGGAAACAAACCCCAACCTGCAACTGATCTTCCAAAAATTTGTATCGGTCAGTAAAGGGCGCGATTTACGCCTGTTGGTTGTGGGCGGTGAAGTCATTGCTGCGATGGAGCGCCGCGCGCAAGATGGCGGGTTCAAAGCCAATTACAGCGCAGGCGCCACCGTGCATGAATTTATCCCTGATAAAGAAGCCATCGAAATTGCGCTCAATACCTCAAAAGTATTGAACATTGATATTGGCGGGATTGATTTGTTATTCAAAGAAAATGGCGGGTATACGATTTGCGAAGCCAACACATTCCCCGGTTTTAAAGGCTTAGAAAAAGCGTCTGGCGTGAATATCGCCGAAAAGATTTTTAACGCGATGCAAGCGGAGCTGGATAAAAGCGGCGGTGTTTCCCGCGCCATGAAAAAACAAGACCTACAAGAAGGCGTAGCCGAAGACATAGCCGCCGTACATGCGACGAGGCATTAAGATTTAATAATGATTCTTATATATCATTCGTTCGTTGCTGATTAGTTGGATTAGTGTTTGGGAATAACTCCCATGTGCTATCAAACGCTTCTTGGTTAATACCGGATACTTTACCATCTAATAGTTTGAATGAAGAATTTGGTGGAAAAAACTTTATTTGCTCTCCCTCATATTTAATACAGGCCCAAACTTTATTCGCTTCGTGAAGGATTTTTGCACTTGTATTATTACTTTTTACAAATATCCCAGAGTTCTTCGCGTCTTCTGGTTGTATTTCGTGACCTTCTTCATATAAATCTTTAAATTGCACTCGCCCTGTTGGAGAAAGTTTTGCGTTATCTGGAACGTAAACATCAATTGGGCCATGCTTTTCTCCAACAACGCCGGTCTTGATATATTCTAAGCAGGCTGATGTATCGCCTTGAACAAATATGGCGTCCCCTTCTTGTGCGGTGTAAGGCCATTGCGTTTCTTTAGCGTCCGCAAAGATTTGAGCTGTATGTTCGCCACCCTGTGCCTCTATGACCATAGTTAGAGTTTTCTTTCGGCCACTTTGAGCGTTTGAAAAATCAGTGTTTTCAACATCAATAATACGGCATTGAGTTCCATGTTCATTCGTCATGTGACCTTTTTTATAAGTTAAAAGGTCTTTTCCAACACTTTTAGCAAAATCATCGCTTGTTTTATCTGGTACCATACTTAAAATCCTTTATTTAATTGTCATAATATGCATTGAGTAGTGCAATGTCAAGATTAATAATCAAGACCGTTGGGATAGCTACACACATCATTTTAAATTTCATGACTGAATGGCATTACGTTGTTTAAATCAACCCTAAGCTCTTAAAGCTCTGTGTTCCGTTCCTTGATACAATCAAATGGTCGTGGATTATGATGTCGAAGGGGGCGCCGGCTTGGATGACTTGTTTGGTTAGGGTGATGTCAGGCTGGCTGGGGGTGGGGTCGCCGCTAGGGTGGTTATGCACGAGGATAAGGGCGGTCGCGCTTAGCTCTAATGCGCGTTTCATAATTTCACGCGGGTAGGCGGGGGTGTGATCCACCGTGCCTGTTTGTTGCACTTCATCGGCAATCACTTCGTTCTTTTTATTTAAGAAGATAATGCGAAAATGCTCTTTATTTTCATTCGCCATCGCGGCCTCAACATATTCAATCAAGCGTTGCCAACTATTTAACAGCGGACGCTCCATGATGTTTTGTTTCAGCAGACGCAATCCCGCCGCGCGGATGGCATGAATGGCAATAGCGGTATTGTGGCTAATACCCTTGATGCCTTGCAGGTCATTGAGGCTGGCGTTCAGCACGCCGTTGACGTTTTTAAAACGGTCAATCAGTTGCTTGGCAATGGGCTTCACGTCTTTGCGCGGTATCGCCATGAATAATAACAGCTCCAGCAATTCATAGTCAGGTAGGGAATCTGGCGCATTCACAAACCGCTCCCGCAATCTATCGCGATGCCCTGTGTGGTGCGGTTTTTCTGCTGGTTTTGGCTCAGGCATAAGGCGGTTTGGTAAATCCTTGTAAGCTATGCGTGAAAATCTCGAATCCGTCTTCGGTCACGGCGAGGGAGTGCTCGTATTGCGCGGAAGGTTTACGGTCTTTGGTGATCGCCGTCCAGCCGTCATTTAAGACTTTGGTCTCAAACGTGCCAACGTTAATCATGGGTTCAATCGTGAAGAACATACCGGGTTCTAAGATAATTTTATCATCCGCGGGATTGTAGAAATGCACAACGCTGGGCGGGGCATGAAAACTGCGCCCTAAGCCATGACCGCAAAAATCACGGACAACGGAAAACCTGTTGGCGTGCGCAACTTTTTGAATTTCTGCACCAATATCGGACAGCCTCGCGCCGGGTTTCACGGCCTCAATCCCTGCCATTGTGCAATCATAGGTCACATCGCATAGGCGGCGTTGCATGACGCTAATCTTTTTATCACCGACAAAAAACATACGCGACGTATCACCATGCCAGCCATCAAGGATAACAGTGACATCAATGTTAAGAATACTGCCATCCAGAAGCGGTTTTTCATCGGGGATACCGTGACACACCACATGGTTAATCGAGGTGCAGATAGATTTGGGGAAGCCTTTATAATTAAGCGGGGCAGGAATGGCGCCGTTCTTCGTGATGAACATATGACACAAACGATCCAGCTCTTCGGTGGTGACACCCGGTACGACATGCGCCGTTATCATATCCAGCGTTTGCGCCGCCAGCTTACCCGCTTTGCGCATACCTTCAAAATCGGCTTCGCAATGGAGTTCAATACCATCGGCATTAATTTTATTTGCTCTTAATTGTGTCATCATGCTTGTTCATTCCTTTAGGACACATTATATATGTTAGACAACAATTCCAAGGATTTATGCTAATGACTGAAAAAATTTATACCGCCGCGCTTATTATTATTGGTGACGAGGTGCTGTCTGGACGCACGAAAGATGCGAACACGCCTTATATTGCGGATAAATTGAACGAGGGTGGTGTACGCCTGAAAGAAGTGCGGATTATCCCTGATGATGCCAAGACGATTATTGATACAGTGAACGAGCTGCGCTCTGCGCAAGATTACGTCTTCACAACGGGCGGTATTGGCCCAACGCATGATGATATCACGGCGGAAAATATCGCGGCGGCGTTTGGTGTGGAGCTTGAGCTGAACGAGGCGGCCTATGCGGATTTGCTGGGGTATTATAAAGACGAAAGCGAAATCACGCCAAGCCGTAAGAAAATGGCGATGATCCCTAAAGGGGCGAAGTTAATTGAAAATCCTGTATCGGGCGCACCTGGGATTAATCTGGGTAATGTCTATGTGATGGCGGGGGTGCCGCGCATTATGCAGGCGATGTTTGATAGTATCCTGCCCACATTGCAAGGCGGTGCGCCTGTTGTCTCACGCTCCGTTACGGCGGATATTGCCGAGAGCATGGTGGCAGATGGACTAGCGGAAATCCAAAAAAATTACGATGATGTTGCAATTGGCTCATACCCCAAATACCAAAATGGTCGTTTTGGGACGTCCTTGGTCATGCGTGGAACTGATGAGGCGCGCTTGGCGCAATGCGTGGACGATGTGGCGGAGTTGGTGAAATCGTTAGGGATTGAAAACCCTGAAATTGCGTAGGGTTATGATTTTCATAACTAATTATAATTTTATTAAAATTTTATCTATATACTGAAAATACAATAAAGCTGTATTGAGGGGCTCGAGATGATTTTTTATAAAATAGCATTACTAACAATTTTAGTTTTGGTTTTTCCACAAACCACGCACGCCGCAGAAAGATTTTTAGGACTGAACCTTAATTCTATTACCTTAGAAGGGGGGCCAATTGCGACGAAGCATTTTCAATCTGATGATGAAGATTTTAGAGAACGCCACGGCTTGGCCGTTGTTAAAGTGGATACGCAAAAATACGGCAATTGGGGATTATATTTTTTAAACCCGAACAGTGTTGATAAAACCTCTGTTGGATTAGGGTATGTCACAAACCCGCTGGTTTTTCCTATTGGTGTGACGGAATTAGAAATTTCGGGCGCGTTAGGATTGGTGAGTGGTTATCAAGATTACCCTGTGCCTTTAATCGCTGCTCATGCACGTCTTAAACTTTATGAAACCCAAAATGAGCGATTTAATGTGGGGCTTGCAACCGCTGTCTCTCCCTATTTTGTTGAGAATGAAACAACAGGAAATAATGATTTTGGTTTGGTAACAACGCTGCCTTTCTTAAGTCTGCGTTATCAATTTTAAAGTTTTGTAGCAGGTTGAGATTCTATAACTGCTTGATAGAGCATTTTTAAAGACGCTTTTTGAAAGTATGAATTATGCCACAAGATAACAAAATTCCCGTCAACTTTACGGCATGTATCTTTAAGCTTTATGAGATATTCTAAGGCTTCTGTCTCGTTCAATCCCATATAACAATCGTTTAACACGCTGCATTCCATGGCAATAAGAGAGCGAATTTCTAACAGCAAAATTTTATGGGTCAGTGGATCAAACCCCTTATAGGGACGGCATGTCCCACATCGAAAGCCCGCGTAATCTGCATATCCAAGGGTAGAATCATAATCTAAATCAGCGTCATTCCAAGCGTTCAATGTCGTTGGATGTTGCCAGCGTAAGTAATGCATGCGCCCGCCCCATTGGGTTTGTGTGATGTTTAAGTCATGGCAGGTATTTTTCAAATGTTGAAATTCATTTTTTAAGATGTCAGGTTTTAGGTAGGTGTTGAAGCTAGGATGCAAACCTATTATGTGCCCACGGCTATGAATGGTTTTTAACAGAGTTCTGATGGAGGACGTTGATAAAGAATAGTGAGCATCTTTTTCTATATCTGTCTTTCCACCAAAAAAGTAAAACTCACTTTTAATGTTATTTTTCTCTGATACATCCATAAGCCAATCAAACACATTAAAGCGGTCAAGTTTTGATAGCTTTGATTTAGCCGTGAGCCAAATGTAGGGTGCGGACACGATGTCTGAATAACGCTTATGACGTATAACATAGCTTAGCCATTGTTTGATAAAGCCCTTTAGAGAAAGAAATCCATATAGGCTGGGGGCGTCTACATCATGTGTAACTGTCATCGTGAATTGATGGTTGGTTGTTATCAGGTCTGGCCAAATAGTCACAAACGTTTTTTTTAAAAGAATAAACCATTCATCAACAAGGGGGCGATTCAAATATTGGTGTTTATAGGCATGAGACGCCGAAGCAGGGAAGCGATCAAATTTATCCCGCACACGTTTATTTCCTATCTCCTCTGTACGGCACAGCATGAAATACGCTAAGCCAAAAACGTCATAATGAAAGAACGTATTGTTTTTATCCTGCGTCGTTAAGGCCTCTATATTGTTCGATGCTGGCGCTGGAAGGGTTTGGTACGTACCGCAAGGTAGATGTTCACTGCATCCATGCTGCCAAAGTGAAGAGATAATGGGGATAGTGATGGTTTGCGGTGTGTTTAAATGATGAATAGTAAAGGCATTATTAGAATGGGAAACAGATAAATCGGGACTAATATGAAGAGCCAATAAATGGTTGAGCCATTTTAAGAGGTCATCTGTTACGTTGATATTATCCATTATTTTCGTATATCTTTAATAAAGTCTTTGATTTTTAAAAGGCGTGAATTTGTTTTCGAAATTTGAAAATACGGCACTTGTTTTGCGCCAAAGCTTCTGAAAAATTTCTCTATAGGGTCAATCATAGAACCTTCAAAATCAAATTTATCAACAACAGCCGCAGAAAATTGTATAGCATTCCATAGAACAAGGCTTGTTGCGCCGCTATTCCTTAAATCAGGGTCACCACCGCCAATTAGATAATAGGCCGTGTTGTGATCCCAGACAATAAAGGCACCAGCATGGGCATGACCGGCTTCATCTTTTCCTATAAAAATTTTACCACATTGGCGGTTTTGTGTTTCGTTATATAGTGTCTTAATGAAGTCTTTTGAAAAGGGGAGCTTTCTATTTTGGCGCGTATATGTTTTTTCAATTAATGTTATAAACTCATCAATATTAGGATTATCCTCAATTATAATGTTTTTCTTTTCGGCTTTTCTTATTTCGCGGCGGATATTTTCTCTAAATCCATCCCATATATTTTCTAAGGAAGATAAATCATCAAGGAGATAAGTGTAGCGCGTTGTTTGTGAAAATCCATGCCAATAAAAGGGCAACCAATTCGTGATGTTTGGGTCAAATTTTTGAGTGAAATGCGCGAAAGAAGGCAGCTGGTTAATTAACGTTGTGAAATGTTTTTTCTGATTACCCAATTGATTGGTATATTTTGCGTTATCTTGTTTGAGCCATGGCCCTAAGTTCCTGGTGAGGGAGGGTTGGGACAGGTGCGTCATTTTATATCGGGTGTGAAAATAATACGGTAGGGCGGCAATAATCTCATTGTTTTGCTCAATCACGGCAACATCCCATTTATCCTCACCGCATGTTACATCCAGCCACCAATCTTGTAGAAACAGACTGGGGGCGTCATCAGATTGACACAGAATACGATATTTATCTTTATGGGTCATAACGTGCAGTATAGGTTTAAGCCGTGGTTTTTAAAAGGTTTTTTACTTTAGAGGAGAGATCCTCTGATAACGGCTTTGTTGGTTGTACGGTAAAGCTTTCAAGGGGAGGGAGTGAAAACTGTGCTACGGGTAAATTCTGGTTTTTAAAGAAAACATCTAACGCGTCCATTACATCTTTTGGATTTTTGCATAAATCTTCATAATTTAAATCAAAAAAGTTCTCACCGTTTCCTGATTGTTTTGCTTTTTCTATAAGGTGATGAATTGTTGTTATCTGCCCTAAAACTTGTTCTTCAGGTGCCTTTGATGCTAACTCATCTATATTCGGTGTTTCTACCGACCACCATACATCAGTGCGGCCTAAGCTTTTTTGACGAGCATTTAAGATGGAGTGTATGTTGCTTTGTGTATCACGACGCACAACAATAAAAATCGCATCAGGGATGTATTTTTGAATCACTTCTAAGCGCACGGTGATGGGTAAGTTTTTTATAATAATTGGTTTGTTGGTGGCGCGTTGAAAACGCTTTAGCGAGTGAACCATAGCTTTCATTTTTTGCTCATCAATTTCTTTTAAAGAAACATGTTGCGGTGATTTTCTAAAGAAACGATACCAATAAGCCCCTGCTTCGCTGGGGGCTGTTAAGCCGCGGATACGACCATGTGATGAATGAAAGTTATAGGATTTGTGACGAGGAAGGTATTTTATGATTTTCTGAATAAAGGCAGGGTTTGTGTAAAACAAAGCATGCAAATTAGAAAAATACCCGACATCGAAGGAATGGGTTATGATTTGATAGGTCAAGGTGGTGCCAGAGCGCGGCGCCCCTAAGATAAAGATAGGACGCAAGGGACTTGAGGAAGTGGGTAAGTCCCGTTGTTCAAAATACTCAAGAAGATTGAGCGTTTTGGCGTAGGCAACTTTTAGCAATTTTCGAAATACAGACATCACCCTCTTTTCGTGTAATTTATAGAGAGTTTCTTTAGAAGTTGACTACGCTGTTGTAGTGTATCGTTTTCTTTGAATTTAAGTATGACTGCTCGTTTAATTTTTGAAAAAAGAAGGTTCAAAAAATCAAATCCCTTATCGAGTGGCGTTATTTTATAAGGGGGGTGAAGGGGCGTGTAGCCAAGATAATTCATTTGTTGCGCACATATAGATTCTATAATTTTGACTTCTTTGGAAGATAACTCCGTCAAGAATTTCTGGGTATTATTGCTATCAATAGGAGAGTTTAGGTTTTTCCATTCATGGACGTTATCAATGATTTTATCTGAAGCTTTATTGTCCGCGCTATCTGAATATTCAACTTCTAGGAAGGTACAGATATCTTGAATATAGTCTTGAGGGTTTTGAATAAATTCTTCATAAGATAAGCTATGACAACGTCCTTGCTCTTGCAGGTCTTTGACGACACGAATGCTACGTGTTTGTTCATATTGCCATACCTTAGAGAAATGAATTACGCTGTTATGACCGTGGTTGCGTTTCATCTGGCTTAACACAAAATCACGAGGGTCACGGTAAAGATAAATAAATTTTGCATTGGGGAGTGTGCGAGAAACATCAAGAGAAAATTCCCATAGGAAATTATCTTTACAAAAATATCCCTGATACCCTTTTTCTTTGGCATAGCGGGTCATGAGGTAGCTTGCGAATAGTATAGAATTTCGCTTATCAGAATAATCTTCTAAAATTTCATCAGCATCTAACTCTATATCCCATGGCGAGAAATGTATTTTGCACAGATTAATAGCATCTTGAATGTAGGTTTTAAAAATAGCGTTGTCGTTTAAATCACCATAATACGGCTCACGATAATATAGATGTTTTAATAAATGCGCAGGAGACATGCCAAAATAAACATTCTGATGTTGCGTAAAGTGACGGCGTAATAAATTCGTGCCACTGCGCTCTGATGCAATAAGGTAAACAGATGTCATGATTCTAAACCATTTTCTTTATTTGATTTGTTGTGGCGTTATTTTGGCAGGGCATCATCATGTTCTTTAGAGACTTTTCTAACTAAATAGAGTTGTAAGAAATATAATGAACATAGGGTGAAAGATAAACCTATTATTGTTTGTTCAAAACTGAGCGCGAAAATATAGCTGATAGCAAAGAAGCTTAAAATAGCGGTGGTCATGGTGATTTGATAATACAGTCCCATCTTGTTACGGCGATAAATGGCAAAGCGTGAAATACTACGGGCGATAAAGCCCACGGTAATGGCAGGGATAAAATAGAGTGTTAACGCGTTGAGCGCCGTCCATTGCGCGCCAAAAACAAAAGAAAAGCCGTTCAGCATCGCAAATATGAAGATACTTAGCCCCAAGAGCATAGATAATCCCGCCATGACAGACATGATTTTAAAGCTGGTCGGATAAATTTGTTGCTTCGTATTAATAAGTTTCGATATTTTTTCAATGAAGACTTTGTTTATCGTGGCGGAGATAAGCTTTATTGGCGCTAATAAAAGGCGCATCATCATCGCGTAAAGTCCTGCCTGTGCGGGGCCAAATAAACTGCCTATTAATAAAACAGGCACGTTGTTTGAGAGGTTGCTACATAATGTCGCAGGCAAGCTGAAAATAGGGAAGTCTTTATTGCGTTGAATATAATAGAAGAAGCGTTTACGTGACAGGCTTGATAGCCCCTGCTGAATGGGTGTGTAAATCTTGATTGTCACTAAGGTAAATAAACATATGTTGCTCATAATCAAGGCCCAGATAAGCCCATCGCTAAAATGTTGCAAGGCTAAGGCTGTACTCACAAATATCACGGCATTAATTACGGGCAGGCTTGCCATGGTTTTATAGGCACGCAGGCGATTGAAATAGCTTTCAGATATTAAAAGCGCTGTATTGCCGATAGCAATAATAACGAAGGCATACAGATAGGGGGCCCAGCTGGTGACAAAAAATTGCCCTGCAATATAGAGCATGAGGGTCGAGAGACCGAGGGTTACAACAGCAAGTAAAAAACAAATACTCATTGCCATATTGGCTATTCTTTTCGACTTATCAATCAGGATGGTCATTTCAAAGCGCAAAGCGAGCAAGGGTGATATAATAGCCGCCAAGGCAACAATAGAGGCCATAAGCCCAAATTGCGTTGGTGTGTATAAACGCCCTAGCAGGATGAAGCCTATCATCATGATGGCTTGCGATAAACTTGCCCCACTAACGAGCTTCAGCACTGATTTTAAAAAATCACCTTCAATAAAGGGTTTAATAATTTTTAGTCTATTCATTACCATAGCATTCTCATATATAGTAAAAGCGCAAATAAAGCCATATCTATGCACATATTAGAAAGTACGAAGGTTGGATTATGAAAATAATATATATTAGTTTTGAAAGCCCTAAGGATGTAACGGGGGTGGGGCGTAAAATTAAGGCGCAAATGAAATATTGGGAGCAAGAAGGTCATCAGGCAAGGCATATTCAACTGCGCTATCAGGATGATAATGAGGTTATAAAAAAATACACCTCTAACCATACTTTGAACTTAGCATTGAATTTGAAAAATATTAAAGATGCGCTGCGTGAAGAAAAGCCAGATATCATTTACATGCGCGAAGTCCTTTATGTCCCTTTTCTTATCAACGCGCTGGAAGGTATTCCTTATTGTATAGAAATCAATTCGGATGCGAAGGCCGAGTATAAAAATCAATCTTGGGCTAAATATACTTACTATACGGCCACGCATAAATTTTTAAAATCCAATGCGGCTGGTATTGTCTCTGTTTCAAAAGAGCTGTTGGCGAAGGCAGAAATTGGAGAGAATGCTAAACACTTGATATTAGCCAATGGTTATGATTTTGAACAGGTCAAGCAGATGGCGCCCGTGCCTGATTCTGAAACACTCTCTTTGATTTTTGTGGGCAGTGCCACGCAACCGTGGTCTGGTGTTGAAAATATTGAAATCTTGGCCAAGGCTTGCCCTCAATTTAACTTCCATCTGGTTGGGGGCGGGTTTAAGTCAAATCTACCAAACATCATCACATATGATTATTTAAATGCAGAAAGCTTAAAAGCATTATACAGCGTTTGTGATATTGGCATTGGCACGTTTGGCTTATATAAAAAAGGGATGGATGAGGCATCTCCCTTGAAAATCCGTGAATATATTGCTTATGGCTTGCCGGTTATTTTGCCTTTTATAGATACAGACTTGTCGCGCTTGAATACGGAGCATGGTGTTTTGACAGTGCCAAATGCGCCGTTGAAGAACCAAGAGACCCTTACCCAAATTAAGAAATTTTGTCTGCAATGGAAGGGGCAACGCCTCAATGTGGGAGTCCTGAAACAGATTTTATCCTATGACAGTAAAGAGAAAAAACGGCTCAATTTTTTCGAAGAAATACTCGAGTCCCTAAAATAGATTGAGTCTAATTATTATTGGTTTTTAACTTCACTATATTATCTATTTGATAGTTATGGGTCTGCGGGCTACGAGTTTATAATCGTTACTGCATAAAATTTTACTTCTGTTGGGGCAGGGAATGAAGACCTTAATTAGCCGTCTCTATAACTATTTAATCATAGAGGCCAGGTATAATTAAGTTGCAGGTGTTCAGTAACAAGGTGACGCAATCCCATAAAAGCTTAAGGGAGCAATATCGAAAAATCCACTGTTGTTCCTGTTTCTGTGGCGTCTTCAACTCATATTTCTCCCCCATGGGCGTTCACTATTGCTTTGGCAATGCTTATTGTAAGCATTGAGGCGAACTATTTCTGCCTGCGCTATGAAGACCCTCTTTTTTGAATAAGGGGTTAGAGGGGAGGTTGGCTTTACTCTGCCATAAGCGGTTTTTTTTCATATTACTGTCACATATAACGCGCCATCATTCATAATTCTTTTCTGATTAATCTTAAAAGAATAATAATTTAGCGTAATTGAAATAATAAGGCGCATCAGGCCAGATGCTTATTTATTAGTGAGTTGAGAGAATAATAAATTTATGATACTTTAACTTAAGTTTAATACAATCGTATTACAATATTCATATGGATACACACAAAAACAATTACATAAACCATCAGAGGAAATACTATGAAAAATACAAATATTAAAAATTTAGGTAAGATTGCTCTTGCCACGTGCCTTTTACTATCACCAACGCAGGCATCTGCGCAAACGGAAACTGTACAAGCTGACCTAGTCACTGACAGTGCAATTGTAACAACTAATGTGTCTAATATGGACTTCGGAGAATGGTTCCTTGTTCATGGCGGTGTTGGTACAGGTGTTCTAACATTGACTGATGATGGATCAGTTGCAGTTGCGGCGACAACAACGCCAGTTGGCTCTACTTTTACAAACTTGACCGCAGCAGCGACTGAGGGTGTTATTACTGTAGAAGTTCCAGCAGCAGCAGTATTAACAATGACGCGTTCTAATACGGTTGATTTTGCAGACGCAGGCCTGTCACTTGCAGCAGTGTCTTACCGTACCGCGACAGAAAACGGATCTATTGACACAGATGCAACGGCGGTTCCCGTAACAGTCGCAGCGGCTAATACACCAGAAACAGTTACCTTTGGTGGGCAAGTTGGTATTTCAGCAACGCCAGCAGATGCAGCACACGCAGCGACATTTGACGTGACTTTTAGCTTCTAAGCACAAATAATAATTATTAAAAAGGCACTGTTCTAAAAACAGTGCCTTTTTTTATGTCGATTGAATGTTTTGTTTAATTAAGGGGAAAGAGCTGCTCATCAAAAATTGTTTCATCGTTTTTAATTCCTGATTTTAAAACAATTTTGAGGCTACCTCCGCTTATTTCTTCTTGTAAGGCGACGGGTATCAAGCGTTGTTTAATTTCTGGGAAAACATTTGCATTTGAGACTTCACCGACCAATTTTTCTTGATTGTTAGATGTGACGTGAAATACAGATAAGTGACCAATCACTCCATGTACGCCTTGTGAACGGCTGACTGGTACGTTGATGCTTAGCTTCCCTGAGGTTGAAGAGCGTGTGATCTGTATTTGGCCAATTTTACCTGACTCTTGAAATTTACCATTACGGATAACAATAGGGATTGAATACCCAACTTTCACAGAGACACCTGCTGCTGAGGATTGTTCTTGTGTTTTGCCATCATCAATTTTGGGCTCTTCTGCGGGAGAGAATAAAAGATGCGCGTGAAAGTCACCTTCAGGTACATCAGCAGGGCGACGAAACGCCATACGAATTTTCTGTGACCCTTTTGCAGGAATTGTAACGCGGCGAGGGGTGAAAAATACATGTTTTGACACATCAAAGCCATTTAATGGTTGTTCGATTGGTTGATAGCTTGCGCCTGTTTCTTGCATTTTGAAGAAGCGCCAGCTCATTTGAAAAGTTTTTGTTGTCTCGGATGTATTGATTAGCGTTACATCTTTATAACGTTCACCATCTTCGAAGGTAATAATTGTTGGTGTGATGCCAAGATTGGCTTCTGCGGCTTTCGGATTGAAAAGCATGACGCCTATAGATAGAAATATTACCCATGCTAGTGTTTTTAGATATATTGTTTTACTCATTTAAAGCTCCTTAGATTGTTAATAATTGATTTGTATTTGTATTGTGCCGTTGTAGGTTCTGCTGTCGTAGGATGCGCTATTGCCACTTGTTTGAGCCGTAGCTCCTAATGTGATGTTTGCTAATCCTGAAGCATCGCTGTTTGAGTGGACGATCTGGAAGTCCTTTAAAGTAAAGAAATTACCACCTGCAGACAAGGGTTGTGACTGGGTTGCTGTGATCTGAATAATAGAATTTGGGACTAAATCTTCTATCTGGTAGATACCAGGCTGCGGGTCATTAATATTGATTATCGAACCTGCGTGAGAAAATGATCCATCTGTGTTGATGGTAATACTATGTTGATTATTATTATTGGTGATCACAACTTCTCCAAAGCGTAATTTTTGTACAAGCGTGATATCTGCTTTAGCGGCTAGAGTATAGCTGAATATGGCAGCGAAAAAGCTTAGTGCTATTATGAAGATTTTTTGCCTCTGGATCATATTTTAAGTTTAGTTGTAGTCTTACTTCATGGCAATGATACATTTGTTTTCTATGCTTTATTATGTGATACTTAACGAATCGCAACTCAATGGTTCCTATGAGCACTAAGCTGTTAAAAACGTTATGAAAAATTTATCTTTTAAAGGTAGTGCTGTTCTCACCATTCTTTTATTGATGGGCTGTTCAGTGGCACCTGTTTCAACGGATACCGTTGTGGCGCAACAGTTAGATGGTGAAACCACAAATATTAAATCAGCGGGTAATGATGTTTCCATGAATCGACCTGTGGTTATTCCTCCGCCAGGACTTCATGAAAATTCTATACAGAGTGAAACGAATAATGAAACAACTACAATAAACGGTCTGCCAGCGCTTAGTGCCTCCAAAGGACTGAAAATTGAGTCCTTATTTAATGAAGAATTAAAAGATATGAATATGCGTTTTAAACGTTTGGAAGAAGCGCATATTGCATTTCGTAAAGAGTATGAACTAATAAAGCCAGCCATTGTTCGTTTGGCATCGATTGAAGATGATTTGCAGGTTTTGATGTCAGAATTGAATGGGTTTGTTGATGAGCAAACTGCACCGCAGCCCGCAAGCCCGCCATTGCCAATACAAAATATAACGCCGAAGGTTGTTGAGGAGGCTTTGCTTGAGCCAAGTGCAACGAATGTTCCTTCAACTTCCATTGCCAGCATTGTTCCTATTCTTGCTGCTGAGGCTGAGGATAAGGCTGTTGTATTACCAGAAACTATAAAAACAGATATGTCTTTAGATAGTTCTACTCTTAAAGATATAAGAATTGGTAAGCATCCAGATAAAATACGTATAGTCTTTGAAACAAATACCCAAAGTGAATATAGCCTTGATTTAAATAATGATGATAAACTTATGACTATTTCCTTTTTAAACACAGTCCGTGATGATGGGCTAGAAGCAGAAAGTATCGTTGTAAGTAATCCATTATTATCGTCATATGAAATTAAGCAGCAGGACAATGCTGTACAGGTTGTTATTCGTTTGAAACGCGCTTCGAGAGTTCAGCGTGAAGAAGTTATTTCTGCAAAAACGGCACAAAATAACAACAGAATTGTAATCGACTTGGCGCTTTAATTGATATTGGCCGTTTCCACTTTAACACTTTCACCGATCAAGTCTTTGCTGTTGGGTATAAGCTCAACTTTACAATCACGATCAGCCGCAATGATTACACGGCATTGCTCATAAGCTTGGTTGAGAGTCCAGCTTTGTAAAGCCAAACGTAAGCTGTGTTTTCCTGTTTTGGGGTCGGCATAGCTTAGCTTAGGCTGAATGAGTAGCTTTGCATTATAGGTAAGGGCTGGGAACTTTTTACGTAATTTGTACCAAGTCAAGCTCATGTGCATTTGTGATCTATAGTCACCAAGATTTAACACAAATTTTAGATCAGTTTCGTTGAATGGGATGTGTGGATGACGTTCTTTTAATACATTGTAATTGTTGACGAAATCTACAGGAATATCTTTCTGATTTAATTGAACGATCATATCTTTTCCAAAAATCAACGTTCCATCATAACCTATTTCTATTCTTTCTGGCAGCGGACGAATAAAATTTTTCGCTTTTGCGCTTTTTTCATTGATAGTCAAATAATAAACACCTGGTGCAACGCGGGAAAAAAAGTAAAATCCACCTGCATCTGTCACTGTGGTTTCTTCTAATTTCCCATCAAGGTCGTATAGGTTAACGCCAACATTTTTCATAGGTTTTTTTGTGCCATTTGTGTGCTTACCAATTATGCTTCCATCCAGTTCGCCCGCGACGTGAATGGGGAAATATGCTTGAGCAAAATAGCCAGCACGAGGAAGAACAGATAGTCCCTTATTGCCAGGTATCCAAAGAGGGTCGGCAAGTGATCTTTCTTCAATGACAATATCAGTGAGTTTTAATTCAATCATGTTGGTAAATAATGCAATACCGTTTTCATCTGTTTGTTGAATACCACCATTTTGGAGAGCCTTTACAATGACTCCTTCGAGGGGTTGTTCATTTTTATCACGGATGTTGTTTCCATTTTCGTCTAAATAAACAAAAGCACTAAAGCCGCCGTTGCCCGATATGTTACGGTCAATTGTTCTGAAATTGCCTAGCTTGGGTTCGCGTAGAATAGAAAACCGGGTTCCTAAACCAATAAAGAAATCATTATCAGTGTTGTATTCTATACGGGGTGATAGACGCGCAAAGCCTGCCTTCCAATCGACGTTTAAACTAGCTTCGGTTAAAGACGGGTCAAAGTCACGTTGCAAGTTAACACGAATATCAAGATCATTTGAAACCTCATGGGTGATATCAAGAAAAGCATTTGAAATTTTATTTTGTGGTTGGATATTATAATCGACATTGGCACGAATACGGTTTTTACCGTAACTGCCAGAAATCGTGCTTAATAAAGATAGTTGATTTTCCTCTAGCAAATTAGCTTTCTGGTAAGATAGTTGTTCATTAAAGGTCAGCCCTTTCCAGCGTGTATTAACCCCTAAGTTACTATTAAAATTTGTATCTCCCTCGGATGTTTCTCGGAAGTTAAAATTTGTAGAATAGCGGGCGTTAGGATTATTAATATAAGGAATGGGTCCAATAGATGAAAGGCTTTGCTCTAATATAGATATTGGGAGTTCTTCATCAGCGTCTATAAAATCAAAACCTTGTCCGATATAGCTCGTTGTGGTGTTGACGTCATGCTCACCAAAGCTTCGACGCGTGGTTAGTTTTACATTAGTCTCTAATTCATCATCAGCAGCAATGTTAAGATTTAAAAGTGTGTTATTTATCGACGTTGAAAGACCTATCTGCCCAACATAATTACGCGTTTCATTCGCTTGGTCAGAGTAAAATCCAAAAGATGCCGCAGTTTCTGAGCCGATAGGGCGTTCATAAAGAGCATTAATGTTTAAGGAGCCACTATCTTCATTACGGGCTGAATTATCGGCTAGGTATGTTTGTTCATCTTCCAATGTGACTGAGAAGTCATATATGCCTGATGAATCAGAAATGCGACTTGTATCGACAGGAACAGAGACCAGCTCTTCTCTTATTTCACCTTGGGGGCCGTAAAAAATTAATCTAAAATTATTATCTTGGCTGAATAAGTTTACATTATCAAAACTAAAAAATCCGTTTTCATCAACTGTCTGTAATCCTAAGAATTGATTTCCACGAAATAGCTCGACGTCCCAATCGGGGAAGGTTGTACCCGAAATACGTGAGGTTGGACTAGTCAGGTTGCTGAGGGGGTCTTTATTCGTAATGCGAAGCCCAAAATCTTGTTCCGCATTATTACCCAAGGGGAGGCGAGCCGTGGTAACGTCACCAATTTCATACCGTCGTGAATTCAGGGTGCCTAGAAGATCAGGGTTTTTAGACTCTTGCTTATAGGTTGCTTGGACTCTGCGTAATCCTTTGTCATTTTCGTATTGAGATCTGGTTGTAAGTGTACCATGAGCAAAGTCCCCACGGGTTGTAATGTTACTGTTATATCTACTCTCACGTGTATTTGTGCCGCCATCGCGGTTAAGGCTGATGTTTGAGGTAACATCAATAACAGGAATATCGATAAGTTTTTTAGGAAAGTCCGTGGTTGGGAGTAACGGCTTTGGAGTTTCTGTGGCGATACGATTTTTCTTTTTGCGTTTAATTTTTTCCTGTAAGGGCAATAATTGTGAAGGAATAATTAAAAGTTCTTGGGCTGAAATACGAGGGCGGATTTCAAAATCAATCCATTTTTCCAGTTCATCTATAGGAACGAAAACATCTTCATCCTCTATAAAAACATCATCAGAAATTTTAAATTCCCCTTGATCTGTTTTGGCTATACGAGAATTTAGATTCAGTTTAAATTTTTTATTTTCACGTATGTACCACCCCTGTGCTTTACCTTTTTTCAAATCTATATCAATAGGGAAGAAGAGCACTTGAGTAAAATCTTTGAGAGAAACGGCAATCTTGTTATTGCGTGATTGGGCAAAAATGATTCCTTCAAGCTTCAGTCTTTGTTGTAGACGTGCTGTTAGAAAAAGAACTTCTCCATCAGGTAGGATGTTTATAGTGCTGTCGGCAGATCCAACTTCAGTTATGCCTGGTTCACCTTTAAGACTTTGAAATTTAGGGGTAGTATTTCTAAAGAATTTTTGAATAGCGACAGATTTTGTTTCAGCGTTCTGTACTGTAGTTTTGGCAAGAGACTTCCCATGCGCAAGAAACACAATGGGCATGATGACCATGGTGACGGTTATTAATTTTTTTAAAGGTATTCTCATTATTGCGTATCACCGAGAATTTCGTAGATTGCTAATTTATAGTAGAATTCAACTAACAAGTTATATCTTAACATTTAGTTTGAAAACTTTCAGAAATATTATCTAATAAATCTTTTGTGATTTTCATAAGCCATATTATCAGATTAATGGTGTCCCTGCCGATTAGTTTGGACTAGTTAAATGGTAAACCTTGAGGTTTTGCCATCTCTTTCATACCTTGTGTGTACCATGTTTGTGTACCAGATAGAAAGAAGAAGGCTATATATTACAGTGAGTTGTATGTATATCAATAGGTTATGATAAAGTTGGTGGGGCTGGGGGGACTTGAACCCCCACGTCCAAAGGACAACAGATTTTAAGTCTGCAGCGTCTACCATTCCGCCACAGCCCCTTTTAATCATTATCATTTGCCTTTATACGGCGTTGCTTCGTCATTCACGTATAAGATATACGTTTCATTCCTAGCGCCTTGTTTAAAGCCAAAGCATAACGATTAAAAACACGCTTTAATGCATTTGATCAAAGCGTAATAAGTTTTAAATAAGTTTTGTGCAAAGTGCAAGTTGCGATATTTATATTCTTGCATTAAATTCACTGTTAATGGATGAAACCCCAAAAATATTACCTTCTTTAGAGCGTGGCGCAGATAT
>CALDHI010000009.1 GCA_937941545.1 uncultured Alphaproteobacteria bacterium | reverse complement strand
AGGTCTGTTTATCCTGAACAAGACAAAAATAGGAGTTATATATGTCTACAAATAAACCACGCGTCCTTATCTCGGACAAAATGCACCCTTTGGCTGCAGAAATTTTCACTAAAAAAGGTTGCGATGTTACTGAAATGACGGGGATGACCCCTGAGCAGTTGATCGCTGAAATCCCTAAATATGATGGTCTTGCCATTCGCTCATCCACCACCGTCACGCCAGAGATTCTGGCAGCGGCGACAAACCTGAAGGTTATTGGTCGTGCGGGTATTGGTGTTGATAATATTGATGTGAAAGAAGCCACAAACCGCGGTGTGATTGTGATGAACACGCCTTTTGGTAATTCTATCACGACGGCGGAACATGCTGTGGCGATGATGTTTGCGCTGGCGCGTCAAATTCCTCAAGCTAATGAATCAACGCATGCGGGCAAATGGGAAAAGAAAAAATTCATGGGTGCGGAGCTGTTCTCTAAAACGCTGGGTGTTATTGGTTGTGGTAATATCGGCGGTATTGTCGCCGATCGTGCCGTAGGTCTTAAAATGAACGTTGTGGCGTTTGACCCCTACTTGACGGAAGAACGCGCGGTTGAGCTGGGCGTTGAAAAAGTTGAGCTGGATACATTGTTTGAACGTGCAGACTTTATTACGATTCACGTTCCAAAGAATGAGAAAACAGCAGGGCTTATTAATAAAGACTCGATTGCGAAGATGAAAGACGGTGTACGCATTATTAACTGTGCGCGCGGTGGTATCATTATCGAAGCCGACCTTAAAGAAGCGCTGGATAGCGGTAAGGTGGCTGGTGCGGCGCTGGATGTGTTTGAAGTTGAGCCCGCTAAAGAAAATGTATTGTTTGGTCATGAGAATGTTGTGTGTACGCCTCATTTAGGTGCGGCCACAACAGAAGCGCAAGTGAATGTGGCTATTCAAGTGGCTGAGCAATTGGGTGATTATCTAACCAATGGTGCGGTGGTGAATGCGTTGAACATGCCATCAATCTCCGCCGAAGATGCGCCACGTTTGAAGCCTTACATTAAATTGGCTGAACAGCTGGGTAGCTTTGCGGGTCAAATCACAGATAGTGCGATTAAGTCCATTAACATTGAATATGAAGGCAGTGTCACAGAAGTAAACACGAAGCCATTGACGGCGGCGTTGGTTGCGAACTTACTAAAAGAGCAAACCGATACGGTTAATATGGTCAATGCGATGAGTGTTGCGGAAAGCCGTGGCATTACATTGTCTGAAACCAAGCAAGGATCTTCTAAAGATTGGCGTAGTGTTATTACGGTGAAGGTTGAGACAGAAAATCGTGACCGCAGTGTCTCAGGCACGTTGTTTACAGGTAAAGAGCCACGCATTGTGGATATTGAGGGCGTGCGTATTGAAGCGGGCTTGACGCAAGACATGCTGTTCATCCGTAACGAAGATAAGCCAGGCTTGATTGGTCAAGTGGGTAGCATCTTGGGTGAGGCAGGGCAAAATATCTCTGACTTTAACCTTGGACGTAAGCCAAGTGGTGATAGTGCGATTTGTTTGGTTGCCCTTGATAAGCCGTTGCCTGACGATGTGATGGTGAAGATTAATGAGATCGCCCAAGTGAAAATGGCGAAGAAGCTTCATTTTTAAAACAGGCTTTATACATAAGTGAATTTAAATTAGGGGCTTTATAGCTCCTAATTTTTTGTCTATATAATAATGTCATGTCTCAAATATATTTAGATAGATGGGGACGCTCTCATCACCCCGCGTCCAATAGTGTGTTTAAAAAGCAGGTTGGAGCTTTTTTGATTTTACACCATGACAATAAGATTCTGTTTAATCATCCTGAGTACGCGCCCGATGTGCCAGACTTACCGGGTGGGCGTATTGATGAAGACGAAAATATACCGCAAGCGGTCTGTCGCGAGCTAAAAGAAGAAGCAGAGTTAGATTTCAGCCCCAAAGATTTAGTGATTGATAGGCAATTTAGTCATAATGTGCACTTTTCTGCTGATGATCAGAGCGAATATTGGGATTATCAGCAGACGTTTTTACTTGTTACTCAAAATATCGAAGCGCTGTATTTTGAGGGTAAAAAGAAAGTTTATGAGGGTCATAGTGAATGGATTGCGCTGAAAGACCTCTCTAATCACAGCGTTCACTATATGCATTGCTTGGCTTTACAGCATTTTTTGCCTAATAAGTTAGTTGGCTATAAATCGTTTGCAAGCAAGTTCTATCCTGCGTTTTGAGCATTATTTTGTTAAATTGGCATAAAATTTGTATAGTATTAATTAAATATTAACCATTTAACTTAGAGAGCTTGTTTTTATTGACGTAACGCGCAGTGATGCCAATATTATTATATTGCTAAATAATAATAAGTTTGATAAATAGAGGAATACGAAAAATAGATTAACATAATTATTGACATAACCCTCCATGTAGGGTAGTGTCGTGTAAATCTTAACAAAAGGTTAATTTAATAAATTGATATAATTCAATTTAGCTTTATATTGTGGATTCGTTACCGAATACACATAAATTGGAAATTTTTAGAGGAGACCTCCAATGACTACATGTAATAATATTATTTTATCTCAGCCACAAACAGGCGCGACATTAAATCATGAAATTCCTGACGATGTGTCAGCGCGTTTGAACTTTGGCCCAGAAGATATTTCGGGTCTACGTATTGGTGACGCAGGTGAGCTTATCATATCTTTTGCACAAGGCGGACAGTTGAACATCACCAACTTTGATGATGTTGTTGATAACGGTAATTTATTATATTTAGAAGATGGAACATTGATTGATCCATCCATACTTACAAGTTCATTAAAATCTCCTCAAGACTTTAATAATATTGAAACAGCTGCAGGTGCGGCAATCAATGCAGATGCGATTAAAATTAATCAGCCGGCTGCCAATACTGTTCAAGAAATTTCCGCGCAAACAGGTCAAGAATATGTTTGTGATTTTGATCCTTCAAATGCCAACGTAGAACTACGTGACGGTAAGATGTATTTAACATTTGCAGATGGTTCACAAATTGTGATTAACAATTTTGAACAGGCGCAATTGCCAGCGGCTTTAATTCCAGCACAAGAAGTTTTGACAGAAGTAACGGAAGTTGCGCAACCTGTTGAAGAAATTCTACAGATTGCAACTGCGGGTGAAGCAGAGCCATTGCAAGTTGCAAATGTGGAGCCACAAGTGACAACACAAGAATCTGTTGCAGAGCAAATTGCAATGATTGAGCCAGCGGCGGGTGAGCCTTCTGACCTTGCACAACAGTTGGCGCAAATTGCACCAGCTGCAGGTGAAGGTGCCTCTGGTAATTCGGGGTATGGCTTTAGTAGTACAGCAGATTCTGCGAGCTTTACTGGCGCGGCGGCGATTGGGCCGATTAATGCGACTGCATTGGCGTACAATGCGCCAAGTGTTCAGCCAGAAAGATTTATAAATCTAGACGATGCGCCAGTGGCGTTCTCTAGTAGTACTGTTGTTGATGAGACAGACACAGTGAACGGGACGTTGACGACAGAAGGTAAATTAAATGTAGATTTTGGTGCAGATGGCGCTGGTTCTATTGGGCCAAATGGATCATTCAATGCAACATGTGAATTAACAAATAACACATTATCTTCAGGTGGTGTGGTTGTTGATGTTGAAAGAACGACTGACGGTTATATTGGTACAGCAAATGGCGAAACAGTTTTCACATTTGTTATTGATGCCAATACAGGTGAGTATGTTTATACGCAAGTGAAGCCTTTGGATCACGGACTAACAACACAAGATAACGAAGAGATTTGTTTAGACTTCGGTATTGTTGTGACAGATAGTGATGGCGACCGTGCAACAACCGTAATCCGTGTTAGAGTTTTAGATGATGCGCCGGTTATTGGCGATGACGTGAATACAATTGATGAAACAGATTTAAGTGGCGGCCCTGTAGTCGTTCAAGATCGTGTTTCTGTTGACTTTGGTCAAGATGGTCCCGGTACTATTGCACCAGAAGGAGAATTCACATCAGGCGGTTCGCGCGCAAATAATGCGTTGACGTCCAATGGTGTTGCTGTTGTGGTAACGCAAACAGCCGATGGTTATGTTGGTGTTGCAAATGGTGTGACTGTTTTCACAATGGAAATTGACCCTGCGACGGGCGAATATACTTTCACACAATTCGAAAATCTTGATCATGCAGATGGTAATGATGATAACGATGTTATCTCATTGAACTTCCCAATTTCTATTACAGATTTCGATGGTGATTCAGAGTCTGGTGTTATTACAATTAATGTAAAAGATGATGCGCCTGATGCAATTGATGATGCTGTGACTGTCGATGGTGTTCAGCCAGTAGAAGGTAATGTTCTAGATAATGATGATGCGGGTTCTGATGATTCGAAATTCTCCGTAACTAATCCTGGGACGTATGTAGGTCAATTTGGAACGCTTGTTTTGAATGCTGACGGATCTTATATATACACACGTAGTGGTAATGACGGTGGTGTTGACACATTTGAATATGAAGTGTGTGACTCAGATGGTGATACAGATACAGCGATTTTAACGATCACTGTTGAAGATAATATGTTGCCAATTGATATTAATGGTGCTGGTCAAACAGATGATACAAATCTTGTACGCGGTGATGATGTTGAGAATGGTGTCATTAACGTAAATTATCAAGGTGATGATGCGGGCGCGACAACGGGTAATGGTGCATTTGATTCAAGTGGTCAACAGACAGGCAATGGGTTGTCTTCGAACGGCGTGTCAGTTGAGGTGACATTTGATGCAAATACAAACACTTACACTGGTGTTGCAGGTAATGTGACTGTGTTTACAATGGTTATCAATGCGGATGCAACTTATACATTCACGCAAATTGAGCCTTTGGATCACAGCGATACAAATTCTGATAACGAAGCATTGTTCTTAGACTTTGGTGTGACGGCAACAGATGGCGATGGCGATACAGGAACAGGTACGGTACGTATCACAGTTCTTGATGATGGCCCGTCTATTGTGACACGTGCTCAAGAAGTTTATGAAGATAATATCGGCGACGCGTCGGCGACAATCACAGGAACATTGACGCACGGCTTTGGTCAAGATGGTCCAGGAGCGATTGAGCCGAATGGCAATACATCTGCAAAATTCTCTGTAGGCGGTCAAGATCAAGTGTTAACGTCCAATGGTGTTGCAATCACGATTACGCAAACGGCAACTGGTTATGTTGGCGCAGCGGGCGGTGTTGATATCTTTACATTCTCTATTAACCCAACAACAGGTGAATATACTTACACGCAGTTAGGTCCAGTGGATCACCCTGCGTCAGCTGCAGGTGACGAAGTTATCTGGTTGAAGTTAGGTGTGACAATCACGGATAATGATGGTGATTCAAAAGATGGTTATATTGTCATGGATATCCATGACAGTGTGCCTCACGCCAATGATGATGTTTTACAATTATCTGAAAGTAATACAGCAACAGGTAATGTCTTAGCTAATGATGATCAAGGTCAAGATGGTAATGGTGTTGTGACGATCGTGACTTTTGAAGGTCAAGATTATGCTGTGCCTGAAAATGGAACTGTAACAGTTCAAGGCAATTATGGAACGCTGGTTCTTGAATCGAATGGCGATTATTCTTACCAAGCAAATGATCTAAATAGTGATGAGACTGACTTATTCTCATACACGATGCGTGATGCAGATGGTGACACATCAACGGCTAATCTATCTATCGCGATAACACATGAAAATGATGTACCGACGATTGCGACAAGCGTGACTGGTGTAAATGAAGTTGATCTTTGTGATCATCCATTGGTTGTGAATAAAACATTTGTTCATGACTTTGGTGAAGATGGTGCAGGAAGATTTGAAGCGAATGGCGAAACGGCTGTGAAGTTCCAAGTTGGTGGACAAAATCAAACGCTAACATCAAATGGTACAGAGGTTGTTATTACGAATACAGCGACTGGCTATGTTGGTAAAGCGGGTAACTTGACTGTGTTTACAATGACTTTGAATGCCAATACGGGTGAGTACACATATACTCAGTTCGCTGGTGTTGACCATCCTGGTGTTGGTGCAAGCGGAACAGCTGATGTTATCTGGTTGAAATTGGGTGTTTCTATTATTGATGCCGATGGTGACCGTGCCGATGCGTATGTTAATATTGATATTCGTGATACAGCGCCAGAAGCGAATGCAGATACGAATTCAGCTGCCGAAGGTGAAACAGTATCAGCGAACGTGATGACGAATGACGTAAACTGTGAAGCAGGAAGCGCTGTTTGTGAAGTGACATTTAACGGTACAGCGTACGCGGTAAATGAAACGGGTGCGACTGTTGTGACTGGTGCTTATGGTGTCCTTACAATTGATGCAGATGGTATCTACACATACAAAGCAAACAGCAATAACCCAGATGGTGTTGATGTGTTTGGTTACACGATGAAAGATCAAGATGGCGATACGTCTTCTTCAACGCTTTCAATTACTGTGACACATGAAAATGATGTACCGACGATTGAAATGAGCGTGACTGGTGTGAATGAAACTAGTCTATGTAACGGCCCTGCTGTTGTGACTAAAACACTTGTTCATGACTTTGGTGATGATGGTGCAGGTTCAATCAATACTAACGGTACTGTGTTGACATTGTTTCAAGTTGGTGGTCAAAACCAAACTTTGACAGCGAATGGCATACCTGTTGCGATTACACAAACCGCAAACGGCTATGTTGGTAAAGCGGGTGGAGAAACAATCTTTACTTTGTCAATTGACAGTCAAACAGGTGAGTATACGTACACTCAACTTTCTGGTGTTGATCATCCCGGTGTTGGTGCGACAGGCACAAATGATGTTATCTGGTTGAAATTCGGTGTGACAATCAAAGACGTTGATGGAGATAGTGCAGATGCATTTATTCAAATCGATATCCGTGATGATGCGCCAGAAGCTGTGGACGATAAGGTATTTGCTACAGGATCTGCGACATTTGAATCATTAGATTTGAGCCTATCATCAAATGATGTTAACGGTACTCAAAGTTCATTTACTAGAGATGGTATTACGATTCAGTCTAACAACGGCGAGGACCTAAGATGGGTTGATGTTGCTGACGGTTCGTCTGGTGTTGGTATCGCGGGTAACGGTTCAGATGTTGTGTGGAGCGGTGGCGAAGTGATGCAGGTTCGTTTTGCTGGTGATGTGTCTGCTGCAACATTGGCAATTGGCGAAGTTGCAAACAATATTGGTAACACGCTGACTTATACTGTCTATTTAGCTGATGGTACTACTGTTAATGAAACGCATACCTTAACAAATGGAAATGTTTCTAACGGTGTTGCGGATCTAAACGTAAGTGGTTATGGCTCTGCTATTGTTGGTGTTGATCTTACGGGCGGCGCTTCTTTTGTTTTACAAGATGTTCAAGCGTTAGCCGTTGATTACGCAGTTAACGATGCTCAGGGTAATGTTTTGACGAATGATCATGAAGCTTGTGGTGATGATACGGCCGTGACATCAATTAAGTTTGGTAATCAGTCTTATGATGTTCCTGAAGGTGGTCAACGTGTTATCCAAGGCGATAACGGTACGCTGACAATTAAATCAGATGGTACATATTCTTATCAAGCGAATGCGGGAACGCCTTCACAGACTGTACATACGTTTAGTGTTGATAGTCCTGGAGGATCAGACATTGCCGGTGATATTAAAAATGTATCAACGAGCTATAATGCGACAACGAAGCAATTTACATTCTCTATGGTTGTTGAGCCGATTGCGACTGGTATTGAGTTTGCTATTAATGGCGGGCCTAATCCAAAAGGTCACCCAGGTGAGTTAGCGTTCTTCTATATTGATGGAACTAGCGCAGATCCTGTCGCAACTGTTTATGGTTATAATGGAAACAGCGTTCATAGCTGGCAAGATGGCTCAGATGCGGATGGTGTTCAATCGCCCGACAAAATCTTGAGTTCATTGAGTAACCCAGGTGCTTTTGATAACATTTCGGTCACAACAGATGCGAATGGTAACAAAGTGTTCAGTATTACGATGGATGTGACATCAATTCAAAATCATAACCCAGCTTATGGTCCTGATGGTATTTGGACGGGTGTTGAGTTTGCAGATGAAGTTGGTATTTGGTCTCATCCTGTGTCTGGCTTGGAAACAAGTTATGGTAATGATGGTTTCTTGACGGATTGGGATTGGGATAACCTTGGTTGGTATGATTCTTCAGATATGCAAACGCAAACAACAATTATTCCAGGAACTTCTGGTGGAGAAGATGCCTTTACCTACACAATCACAGATGCTGATGGTGACACATCAACAGCAACATTGGAAATCTGCATTAAAGATTTTGATAATGTTGTCGAAATCAATGCTAATGGTGATTTCTTTGGTACAGATGATGGTGATGTCTTCTTGTTCAATGCATTGAGTAATGCAGGTGAAGTAAGATTAAATAACTTTAATCTTGATGAGGATGCGGTTGATTTATCAAATGTTGTGCAAGGGTTTGACCCATTAACAGACGCTATTAATGAGTTTGTATATGTTACTGAAAACAACGGTGACACTGTTATTTCTATTGATCAAGATGGGGCAGGTGGTTCAACTACACGTGATCTTGTCGCTCGATTAGATAATGTGACAGGTGAAACATTGGCCGATCTTATTGAAAATGGAAACATCATTGTTTAATTAATAATTTAAAAAATAAGCGTTTAGATATAATTTTCTCTTCGCTTGTTTTTCCCACATTTTGCGTATTAATCAAAAACTAAACGACTGAAAAATAACAAAACACTTGCACTCTTGGTCAAAAAAGGACATAAGAAATGTGAGGTTTTAAAAGAAGAATTTCTTTAAAGAGTTTATATTACTAAATAAGGATGGCCCTAATTATGAACATATTAAATATTAAACTATTGAACAGCAAGGCACTTGCCACTTTATGCTTTTCACTATTAGTTACTACATCGCCTGTGCAGGCGCAGGATTCTGGACAAATGACATTGTCAGAGGCCATCTCAGCAGGGGTCATGACGAACCCAGAATACGGAACAGTTGCTGCGACACGTCGCGCAACAGATGAAGAGCTTAATCAAGCAAAGGCGTTATACCGTCCTTCAATCGATTTTTCTGCAGACACTGGATACGAATATACAGATGATATCGGCACAAGAAACCGTTTATCTGGCGGTGATGACGAATCATTATTCCGTTACGAAGCCGGCCTAACGTTAACTCAAATGTTATTTGATGGTTGGGAAACAAAATACGAAAATGAAAGACAGCAAAACCGTGTTCAGTCTTCTGCACACCGCGTTCGTGAAACATCTGAACTTGTTGGTTTGTCAATCGTTGAAAGCTTCTTAGAAGTTATTCGTCAACGTGAGTTGTTAAACATCACACGTGAGAATGTCTCTGAGCATCTTGCTATCATGGACATGATTCAAGAAGGTGTGAATGCAGGTCGTTCTACACAAGCTGACTTGGAGCAAATTAAAGCACGTTTGGCTTCGGCTCGCGCACAAGAATCAACAATTCGTCAGCAATTACGTATTGCTGAGTCAAATTTCCGTCGTGAAGTTGGTGATGATCCACGTGCGCTTGTTTTACCACAAGTGCCAGTGACGGCGTTGGAGTCAAATGTTGAGGAAGCTGTTAAGGTTGCTTTGACTGAAAGCCCAACATTAGATATTTTTGAATCAGACACGAAAGTGGCTTATGCAGAATACAAAGGCACTGGCTCAACTCTATACCCACAATTAGACCTACAATTAAATGGTCGTCAGGGTAATGATCTGGGTGGTGTTGAAGGGCGTGACCGTAGTGCTTCTGCTCTATTGGTGGCAAACTGGAACTTATATCGTGGTGGCGGTGACTTAGCGCGTGTTCGTGAATTTGGTCATCGTTATGAAGTCTCTAAAGAGCGTCGTGCCGATACGGCTCGTGCAATTGAAGATGATATGCGTCAAACATGGGCTCGTATGGTTTCCTCTGGTGAACGTGCTGGTGAGTTTGCAACACAAGCTGGAGCTAACTCAGAAGTTGTTCGTGCTTACAAAGATCAATTTGGCTTAGACCGTCGTACATTATTGGATGTCTTAGATTCGCAAAATGAGCTGTTCGTATCACGTACAAACACAATCAACTCAGAATTTTTAGAAATGTTCTCAATCTTCAGAATACTGGCTCTTAAAGGTCAATTATTCCCTACACTGGGTCTTGTTTACCCAAGAGAGTCTGGAACGATTGATGCTGCGGATTACGTTGTTGATCGTTAAGATTTAAGCATTACTAAAATTATTATTCTTTATAAAGGGAGTCTGTGATAGACTCCCTTTTATATTATCTAACTCATTATTGAGGATTCACTGTGACACAAGACGACAAAGACAAAGGCCAACAGTATAATGTTGACCCTAACAGCCCCTATTCAGATAAATCAGCGGATGTACGCGGTGAGAGTGGCCAGCAGCCTGATGTTGATGCGCTAAAAGAACATGAAAAGACTCCAGACGTCTGGCCATTAGAAGCCGACCGTGTTGCCGTGCATGACCCTTTGGTAAACTGTCTGCAAATGTTGGCAGGGCATTATGGACGCCGCGCAAGTGTTGCGTCTTTAACGGCGGGACTGCCTATATCAAGGCATGGCATTACACCTGTTTTATTTGAGCGCGCTGCGGCACGTGCGGATATGAATTCTGTTATGGTTGAACGTGCGTTGGACTCGCTTGCTATCGCGCCTAACTTGCCTTGTATTATGGTGCTTGAAGGGAATCAGGCCTGCATCTTATGGGAAGTGCGTCAGCCGAAGCAGAAAAATACAAAAAACAAAGATAAAAAGATACAGGTACACCCCGAAGCCCGTTTTGTGGTTCAGTTCCCTGAAACGCAAGATGAGCGTCAGGAAATTCCTATTCAGGAATTAGAAAAAATTTATACAAACTACGTATTTTATATTCGCCCTGTTGCACGTGTTGATGACCGTGCCGGTCCTGCAGAAATTGATAATGCGCGTAGCTGGTTTTGGTCTGCCCTATGGGCGAATAAGAACATATATGTGGAAGTGATCGCGGCGGCGGTTATGATTAACCTGTTTGCGCTGGGATCCTCCTTGTTTGTGATGAACGTGTATGATCGTGTTGTCCCTAATAACGCGATTGAAACATTATGGGTGTTGTCCGTTGGAGTTTTGATTGTGTACGTCTTTGACTTTATATTAAAGAATCTGCGTGCCCATTTCTTGGATCATGCAGGGCGTAAAGCTGATGTTGTTGTGTCTGCTCGTTTGTTTGAACAAATGTTAGGTATGACGATGGAAGCGCGCCCATCAAGTGCGGGTGTCATGGCATCTCATATGCGTGAGTTTGAAACACTGCGTGATTTCTTTACCTCGGCGACAATGGCCGCATTGATTGATTTACCTTTTATTTTCTTCTTTATTATCATTATTGCGATTATTGGAGGCCCAATTGCGTTTGTACCCTTGGCGGCCATTCCGATTGTGTTGGCTGTTGGTTTTGCTCTGCAAAAGCCGCTACAAGCTGCCATTAAGGAATCCATGATGGAGAGCGCGTTGAAGAATGCTTTGCTATTTGAAACGATTTCTGGCTTAGAGACAGTAAAAGTACAAGCGGCGGAAGGGCACACGCAACGTCGCTGGGAAGAATTAACGGATAAATCATCACGTACTTCTGTAAAGACGCGCCGTGTGAATTCATTTGCGCTTAACTTTGCAACTTTCGTACAGCAGTTGGTGAGTGTATTCGTTGTTATTGTTGGAGTGTTTTTGATTAAAGAAGCTGAGCTTTCGATGGGAGCATTGATTGCCTGTGTTATTTTGTCTGGTCGCGCGATGGCGCCGTTGGCACAAATTGCGGGCTTATTGACCCGTATGCATCAATCGGCGGAAAGTCTGCGCCAATTAGATGAGTTAATGAAAAAAGATGTTGAACGCCCCGCGGGTAAACATTTTATTTCTATGCCTTCTATTCAGGGTAAAATTGAATTTCGCGATGTGTTGTTTCATTATCCTGAACAAACAGTGCCTGCGCTAAATAACCTCAATTTCACTTTAGAGCCAGGTGATCATGTGGGTGTAATTGGTGCAGTTGGTTCAGGCAAAACAACAATTGAGCGCTTATTAATTAATTTGTACCAACCTGAAAGTGGAAGCGTACAGTTAGATGGAACAGATGTACGTCAAATTGATCCAGGTGATTTACGCCGTAATATTGGTGCAGTTCAACAAAGTCCGCAATTATTCTATGGGTCTGTACGTGAGAATATCACAATGGGTCATGAAATGGCACCTGATCGTGCCGTATTAAGAGCTGCAGAATTAGCGGGTGTTACTGAATTTTTGAAAGAATCTCAAGCTGGTTTAGATACACAAGTAGGAGAACGTGGGGAAGCGTTATCAGGTGGACAACGTCAATCTGTGGCCATTGCGCGTGCGCTTTTATATGATCCGCCCGTTCTTATTTTGGATGAACCAACGGCGTCTATGGATCCCGCATCAGAAAATCGCCTACGTAAACGTCTGCATCATGTGACAGAAGGACGTACAACGATATTGATTACGCATAAGGGCTCCATGTTGACCTTAGTTGATAAATTAATTTTGTTAGACCGTGGTAAGCTGATTGCTTTTGGCCCGAAAGATGAAGTGATCCGTAAGCTTCAAGGGCGAGAATATGGAACAGCGGCAGAAAAAACAGAAGTTTAGAGGGTAATAAAAATGTTCAAGAAAAAGCAAAAACCTTTAAAGGAAATTAAAGGGACCGATCAAAATTTGGCGAACGTGATGAAAAAACAAGCGCGTGACCAAATGTCATCTAAAGAGCTGGCCTCAGATGATAGAAAGCAATGGTTGGCGTCTCATATGGAACGCGTACAGGCGCATGGGGAGCGGTTTTTTGATACGGATGAGGATTTACCGCTTACCTCTCATTTATTGTTGTTTTTCATCTTGGCATTTTTCGGCTTATTCTTTTTATGGGCCAGCTTTGCTAATTTGGATGAAGTAACGCGCGGCGATGGAACGGTTATCCCAAAAAGTGATATTCAAAAAATATCTTCTTTAGAAGGCGGTATTGTTGATGAGTTTTTCATTAAAAAAGGCGACGAAGTTAAAAAAGGCGATGTGCTTGTACGTTTAAGTGATATTGCGGCGGCGTCTGATTTGGGGTCAAACCAAGCACGTTATTTAGGGCTTTTGGCTGCGATTACAAGGCTTCAAGCTGAAGTTGAGGGACGTTTGCCCTCTTTTCCAGATGAGGTAATGCAAGGTGCGCCACAAGCGGTGACTGAGGAGATGAATTCGTATAGAGCGAATAAAGATCAAATTGCGAGCCAGACATCCATTATGGATCAACAAAAATCTCAGCGTTCGCAAGAACTTAGTGAGCTCCAAATTCGTGCCAGTGATATACGAGGTCAATTAGGCCTGATACGTGAAGAAAAACAAATGGTTGAGCCTTTGGTCGCAAAAGGGTCTGCTCCGCGTATGGAGTTGTTACAATTGGATCGTCAGATTAAAGAAAAACAGACGGAATTAAATGGCGTTCTTTCTGCTATTCCACGTGCTCGTTCCGCCATTGGTGAGGCAAACGCACGTATTCGTGAAGTGAAATCAGCTGCTAAGGCGACATCGCAAACGGAATTATCAGCCAAAAATATTGAAATGCAGGCTATCAAGCAAGGGCTTGCGGGGTTAAAAGATCGTAAGACACGCGCTGATATTAAATCACCTGTTGATGGATATATTAAAGAGTTGAAAGTATATACCGTTGGCGGCGTCGTACAGCCAGGGCAAGAATTTATTGAAATTGTCCCTAAAGATGATCAGCTTTTGGTTGAAGCGAAGATTAACCCTAAAGATATTGCTTTCCTCTATCCCGAACAGCCTGCGATTGCGAAAATTACCGCGTATGATTTTGCAATTTATGGCGGTCTTGTCGGTAAGGTGGTCGCTATTTCTCCCGATGCTGTAACAAATGAAGAAGGTGATAGTTTCTATATTGTGACGATATTGACGGAAGAAAGCGCGTTGAAGCGTAAAGGTGAAGTTTTGCCGATTATTCCAGGGATGATTGCATCTGTTGATATTTTGACAGGTGAGAAGACGGTCATGGAATATCTTCTAAAACCCTTCATTAAAACACTCAATAACTCTCTGAATGAACGCTAGACAGTTTTTGCGTAACACGTTAAAACTTATCTATGGAAGCACAACAAAGTTTAGAGACTATGATTAAGATTACATTGCCTGATGGCGCAGTACGTGACTATGATGCGGGCGTAACTGGATTTGATATTGCGATAAGCATTTCTAAATCCCTTGCTAAAGCCGTTATTGCCATTCGTATTAATGATGACGTGTGCGATTTATCCCTACCTATTGAAGCCGATGCGTCTATCGCTCTTATTAAGCGCGAAGATGAGGAAGCGTTAGAGCTTATCCGTCATGACGCCGCGCATGTTATGGCTGAAGCTGTACAGACCCTATACCCTGATTGCCAAGTGACAATTGGCCCAGCGATTGAAAATGGCTTTTACTATGATTTTGCAAGGGATGAGCCGTTTAGCACGGAAGATTTCCCTAAAATTGAAAAACAGATGCGCAAAATTATTGAGCGTAATTCAAAGTTTGTACGTGAGGTCTGGACACGCGATGAAGCGATTAAATTTTTTAAAGATAAAGGCGAGACTTATAAAGCCGAATTGATTGAAGACTTGCCGACCAGCGAAGATATTAGTATTTATCGTCAGGGCGAGGGAGAAAAGGGCTGGCTTGATTTATGTCGTGGCCCACACATGCCATCCACAAAGCATGTTGGACAGGCTTTCAAATTGATGAAAGTAGCGGGCGCTTATTGGCGCGGCGATTCAAACAACGCAATGTTGACGCGTATTTATGCTACGGCTTGGCGCGACCAAAAAGAATTGGATGCACATTTAAAACAATTAGAAGAAGCCGAAGCGCGTGACCATCGTAAGTTGGGTAAAGAAATGGATTTATTTCATTTTAGCAATATCGCACAGGGCTCATGCTTTTGGCATCCAAAAGGCTTTACGATTTATAATCAGCTAGAAAATTATATACGCCGTCGTATTCAAAATGATGGCTACGTTGAAGTTAAGACGCCACAATTGATGGATCAAAAATTATGGGAGACTTCAGGGCATTGGCAGAAATATCGTGAAGATATGTTCGTTGTGCCTGATGTTGTGCCTAGTAACAACGAAAATGGGCCTGTTTTTGAGACAGAGCCAAAGGATTTTATGGCTCTAAAGCCGATGAATTGTCCTGCTCATGTTGAAGTGTTTAAGCAAGGTATTAAGTCATATAAAGATTTGCCATTGCGTATGGCAGAGATGGGATGTTGTCACCGTAATGAAGCGCATGGGGCGCTCCATGGCTTGTTACGTTTACGTCAATTTACCCAAGATGATGGACATATTTTCTGCCGTGAAGATCAAATTTTGGAAGAAGCAATTCGTTTTTGTGAATTAACACAAAAAATATATAAAGATCTAGGATTTGAAGATTATTATTTAATGCTTGAAACTAGACCCGAACAACGTATCGGTTCAGATGATTTGTGGGATAAAGCGGAAAAAGGTTTAAAAGATGCGATGGAACATTTGAACTTGCCGTATAAAACTGCTGAGGGTGATGGTGCTTTTTATGGTCCCAAATTAGGATTTATTTTAAAAGATGCGATTGGGCGCGAATGGGGATGTGCAACTTTGCAACTTGATTTCAATTTGCCGCGCCGTTTTGAAGCAACTTACGTTGAACAAGATGGAAGTAAGAAATACCCTGTCATGCTTCATCGTGCGGTGTTAGGGACGTTAGAGCGTTTTATTGGTGTTATGATTGAGAGTTACGCAGGGAAGTTGCCGCTTTGGCTGCAACCTGTTCAATGTGTAGTGGCCTCGATTACGGGTGATGCAAACACGTACGCACAAAGCGTTTATGAAGATTTGTTGGCGCAAGGTATCCGCGCAGAATTAGACGTACGGAACGAGAAAATTAACTATAAGGTACGTGAGCATTCTGTGGCAAAAGTACCAGCCTTGTTTGTTGTGGGTATGCGTGAGGCAGAAGAAGAGAAGGTGGCTATTCGTCGTTTGGGCAGTAAAGATCAAAATGTTGTGGCCACAAAGCAAGCTATCTCGGATTTAGTTGAAGAAGCAAAGGCACCATTTTAATGAATAAATATGTTTCATTATTGCTTTGGATTGTAATTTACCTCGGGGTGGGCTTTGTCATTGGTCAAAGTAGCCAAGCTTCAATTGATACGTGGTACAAAGCGCTAGAGAAACCGTTTTTTAATCCCCCAAATCGGATATTTCCAATCGCATGGAGCATACTGTATGTCTTAATTGCCACGGCAGGGTGGTGCGTGTGGCAGGTTAAGGGATCTAAAGGTCTAAAACGGAGTTTTATTCTATATAGCATGTTAAATTGGACGTGGACGCCCATCTTTTTTGGCGCGCAGGCTATTCATGAAGCTTTTGTATGGATTGTATTAATAAATATTACGACAGTGTACTTTATCTATAAAGCATGGTCAGAAACTCGCTTTGCAATGTATTTAATGATACCGCCTTTATTATGGACGCTGTTTGCAGGCCTGTTGAATTATTATATATGGGTGCTAAATAGTTGAAAATTATGACTAAAAACTTGCAAATTTGCTTGTTTACCCGTATTAATATTTAATTATTAACTTTAACTTATAGTAGTAAAACGCTTTAACAACTCAAGGAGAAAAAAGCCATCGCTAGACCACCATACCAAGCCCCTAAAAAACGGGGCCCTAGAATTAATCATGATATCACTGCCGAGCAAGTGCGCGTTGTTGCAGAAGATGGAGAAATGTTAGGTGTGATGAGCGTGGCCGAAGGGGTCGCCGCCGCAGAAGAAGCTGGACTTGATCTGGTTGAGGTTTCGCCAAATGCAGATATTCCTGTTTGTAAAATACTTGATTTTGGTAAATATAAATACGAACAACAAAAGAAAGCCGCCGAAGCGCGCAAAAAGCAAAAAACAGTTGAAGTTAAGGAAATTAAAGTACGCCCAAATATTGAAGACCATGATTATGGTGTGAAGTTGAAAGCTGCGAAAAAATTCTTAGGTAACGAAGATAAAGTAAAAGTGACTTTGCGTTTTCGTGGCCGTGAAATGGCACATAAAGACATGGCGGCAAAGCTGTTGGATCGTATTCGTGATGATTTAGCGGAAATGTCAAAAGTTGAATTTCACCCTAAAATGGAAGGGCGTCAAATGATTATGATTATAGCGCCTGACAAAACTGCCGCTGAGCGTGTTGCTAAACAACGTGCCGAAGAAGCCAAGGCGATTGAAGCGCGTGATAAAGCCGAAGCAAACGAAGCTGCGCAAGAAAAGCTGGCCGAAGGTACAGCAGACTAAATAATATCATTCTGGCGAAAAGTGAAATAATCAGGCATACTTAATATATGCCTGATTTACCTAATGACCCCCAACCTTATATCGAAACTTATTACCGTGACACATTAAACAGTGATCATCAGCGTGAAGCGTTGAGCGAGACCGTTGAAACAGAAATCTGCGTGATTGGTGGTGGATTGGCGGGGTTATCAACCGCCATTGGGCTGGTTGAAAAAGGTAAGAAAGTTATATTGATTGAAGCCAATCGCATTGGCTGGGGCGCATCGGGGCGCAATGGTGGGTATATCGCCAAGGGTTATTCGCAAGGGTATAAGCAAATTGCGAAACAAGTCGGTTTGGAGCATACAAAACAACTTCATAAATTATCCACGCATGGTCGTGCACTGATAAAAGATAGAATCAAAAAATATAATATTGATTGTGGCCCTATTAAAAACGGCGTACTTGGTGTTTCATGGAATAATCATCCTGATAAAGTAAAATCTTATATTGATTGGATGCAAAAAGAGTTAGATGCGCCACTAGAATATTGGCCGACAGAAAAAGTGCGTGAACATTGCAAAACTGAGCAATATTTTGCCGGATTTTACTCCCCAGAAGATTACCAATTTCACCCGCTAAATTACGTTCATGGTTTGGCGAAAGAGATTGAAAATCAAGGCGGTAAAATTCACGAGAACACAAAAGCAATCAACATTGTTGATCGAACCGATGGTGGTTACAACGTTAAGACGCCGAACGGTGCAATTAAATGTGATCAGGTTGTTTTGTGCTGTTCTATATACGTTGATGATTTGAATAAGAAATTAAAATATGCTGCTTTCCCTGTTTATACGTTTGTGATGGTGACAAAGCCGATCCCACAAGAGCGTTTAGATGCCGCGCTTAATACTGAATATTGTATTTTTGATAACCGTTATGCGCAGGATTATTATCGCCGCCTACCAGATAACCGAATTTTATGGGGTGGCCGTGTGAGCCTGTCGGGAGCGCCGAAAAATCTTGCTGAGATTATGGTGAAAGACTTGTTAAAGGTCTATCCACAACTTGAAGGGGTTGTTGAGTCTGAATATGCATGGGGTGGGTCTCTTTGTTATGCGCCGCATAAAATGCCCCAGATTGGGCAATTGAAGCCTGGTTACTGGTATAACACCTGTTTCGGAGGGCATGGCTTAGTGCCTACATCCGTAGGCGGTGACGTCGTTTCTAGTGCGATTGCGGATGGGGATGAGCGCTATAAATTATTTGAGCCATTTTCAAAACTTAACTTTGCAGGCGGGGCACTATCACCCTATATCGCGCAGAGCGTTTATTATTTATGGCGCGCGCGTGATCTTCTCATTAGCCTAAATAAATAAAAAGCAGCCTTCATGAGCAAGGCCGCTTTTAGATTTGGGAATATAAATTTTTTAAGCAACGGAATTAAGCCAGTCATTCAATTGCGTTTTGGACATACCGCCAACTTTGGTATCAACCAATTCACCATCTTTAAAGACCATTAAAGTCGGGATGCCGCGGACGCCATATTTAGTGGGTGCGTTTGGGTTTTCATCAATGTTGACTTTAACAACCTTCATTTTTCCTACGACTTCGTTCGCGACTTCGTCAACGATAGGGGAGAGCGCTTTACAAGGGCCACACCATTCTGCCCAGAAATCAACCATGACGGGGCCATCTGCTTTTAAAACTTCATTTTCAAAATCTGCATCAGAAACGTTTACACTGGTCATTTTATTTATCCTTATTGTGATTGTATTATATGTGAATTCGTTTGATTTAACCTAAATGTTACAGGGTAAATTTGAAAGATTAAATATCGGATAATTCCATTAAATTTGCCCCATCTGTCCATAACAACGCAGATTTGATGTCATGCGAGGGATAAATTTTGCGTATTGCGTCCGCATACGCTTTCATTTGATTTCGATATATTTGTGGAATATTCTTCTCATCCTTTGGCGGTGGACGATTGGTTTTAAAATCAATGATATAGACGGTGTGTGGTGTGACGACAAGGCGATCAATCTGCCCAGAAATAATACGATTATCATCCAGCTTACCCGTGATAGAAACTTCGGCAGATGAATTGGGGCCAAAGATATCCTTAAATTCTGGATGATGTAAAACATTTAATGTTTCTGATACGATACTGTCTTGTCTTTTTTGAGAGAGGTCATGCGCAGGATGCGCTACATAAAGCTGCGCATGTTTTTTCCAGTTTTGAGCATCAAGGTCGGGTAAAATTTGTAAGAGTTTATGCGTGATATTGCCGCGTTTAAACCGGTCATCATTTTGTGATTGCAGTGGTGATAAAGCGGCACTTTCACTTTCTGATGGACGTGAAGGCGTTAGGGGGCGCGGCGGCAGGCTTTCTTCCGTAGCATCTTGGAATAGCCAAGAAGGTGTTTCTTCTGTCGCGATGTCGTGCGTTGTTTTTTCTATAGAATTTTTGTTTTTTACGTCCGTTGATGGTTTGTAATAGCGCTTAACGATTATACCATTTTCTTCTATTTCCTGAGTGTTTTCTAAGCTATCAAATGCAGCTTCAACTAATTTATACCAGCAATTGTCAGGTATTTTACGCCTAGATTCATACCCTCCAATATATAATTTATCTTCTGCACGAGTGAGGGCGACATATAATAAACGACGGTATTCTTCTTCTTCACGTTCTTTTAAATCTTGAAAATAGCCGTGACATTTATCAGGAATAGTATTAGTGGAGGGGCAGAAATAAGGAACGCTAGCATCAGTTTTATCAGGCCATAAAATTCGTTCAGGCTTATTGCTATTGGCGGGTTTAACGGTATCGGGAAGAATGACGATGGGGGCTTGTAAGCCTTTAGAGCCATGAACGGTCATGATTCGAACGGCGTCCTCAGTTTCTTCCATTTCACGTTTTATTTTTGTTTTGTCTTGTAGTTGCGCATGAGTGAAACTTTGTAGGGTTGCAATATTATCTGATTCAAATTTAATGGCATTGTTAAGGAATTCATTTAAAGGTTCCAGGCAATCATCACCCAATCGTCCTTTTAAGGCTTGTAATCCACTAATGTCATGCGCAGGGCAGGGTGTCTGTAAAATAAATGAGAAAAATTCGTAAGGCCGCTCTTTTCCTGCTGTCGTTATAAGTTGTTTTAGCCACTTAATTGTTTTTTCTTGTTTCGATGTCTGCACAACTTGCCATAGGGATTTCCCTGCGCGATTGTAACAAACGTCAAATAACTGTTGTTCATCCCATCCAATAAAAGGAGATTTTAGAAGGCAAGATAATGTTAAATCATCTTCGGGTAGCAATCCAAATTGTGCAGCAGCACATATATCTTCAACAACCAGTTGATCGCTTATTATCATACGATCCACGCCACTCACGGGAATTTTATATTTTTTCAACGCGCGCACAAGCTGGTCTATAAACATATTACGAGATTTGACAAGTATCATGATGTCACCTGCTTTTATGGTGCGGTTTTCTGATTCAAGATATTCCTTACCAACCCAATTATTAATTTGTTGACCAATATAATCGGCCATGTTTGCACTGCTTGATGTGTTTTCTGTTAGGGTAATAGGAAGTGTCCATGCATCTTTTGTTTGTGTCTCTGGCGCTTCGAAAAGAGGCCATAATTCAACAAGCCCCGCCTGTTTTGGTCGAAAAGATTGGTGTGTGATAATATCATTTTCAAGGCCTTTTCGTGTTTCTGGCGTGTTGAAAACCGTATCCACCAATTCTAATATTGGAACAGTTGAGCGGAAGGACACAATAAAGTTTATAGGGTTAAATACTTTATTGGCTTGCGTTATTTTTTCATCAAACCATTGTCGCATTTCATTGAATTTTTTAGGGGAGGCACGTTGAAATCCAAAAATAGACTGCTTCTGATCACCAACCACAAATAACGTTCTTTCGTTTTCGTGTGCTGTGTCTCCATTAAAAAAATCATCTGTTAAAGCTTTAATAATTTCCCATTGCTCTGGGTTTGTATCTTGTGCCTCATCAACTAAGATATGGTCAATACCTTGGTCGAGCTTATATCTCACCCATGGTGAGACGGCCAACCCTTTCATCTTATCAGTTTCACCTTTTAATAAATCTAACGTGTATAAAATTAAATCATCAAAATCAAGTGCGTTATTTAAACGCTTGATTATAGAATATTCTGATAGAATGGCATCACCCATTAAAAATAAGTCATGAGTTATATTAGCGGTAGAAATCGCCTTGTATTTTTGAATCATATCCCACAGTTGCGTCGCTTCTGTTTTTAAAAAGTCTATTGTATCAGGATAGGTATCCGCGATTTTTTTTGTCGCTAACTTCGCGTAAATAGCTGTTTCATCTTTTTTAATATATAAAGTTTTGTAGTCATTAAAGTTA
Organism: uncultured Alphaproteobacteria bacterium; assembly: GCA_937941545.1. Lineage (GTDB taxonomy): Bacteria > Pseudomonadota > Alphaproteobacteria > Micavibrionales > Micavibrionaceae. Next base: position 24,422 of record CALDHI010000009.1, on the reverse strand, counting down.
GAAAATTTGTCTTCCTTAGATAACTCTAACCATTTTTGAAGTCTATCTGCACGATCTATATCCGTATTAGTTCCCTCGCTTAAATGCGTGCAGGCCAACCAAAGTTTATCTTCATTTAATGCAATTTTTGCTAGTGTATCTCTTTTTATATCATCAATAGTTTGTCCCGTTTTAATATTTAAAGCATCACAAATGTTTTGGTATAAACCCTCGACACCGAATGTTTTTAATAAACGTGATAATTGCCTTTGTTCTGATAAAAGCTTTTTAAGAATGTCTTCAAACTGCTCCTCGTTGTGAATGAGTACTAGATTATGCAAGGCTTTGTGCATAGGGGAAGTGGGATCGTTTTGGCTTGCGTTTTGTAAGGTTTTGGCTTGTGCTTGTTTTAAATAAATTTTGGCTTGATGTTCTTCTAAAGGTTTAAAACCTGGCGTTAAATTTGCCTCTAACGGAAAACGCCCTAAAATAGACTGACAAAAGGAGTGAATGGTCATTATTTTTAGGCCGCCTGGCACATCAACGACTTGGGCGAATAAACTACGTGCAGAATTTATCTGGTGATCTGAGGGAGGCGATTTTAATAAGGTATGTAATGTTTTTATTAAATTATCATTGGACATCACGGCCCACTCGCTTAATTTACTTTGAACACGTAATGCCATTTCATTGGCACCTGCTTTTGTGTAAGTTAAAGCCAGAATCTTTTGTGGTGGCGTTGCCGCAAAGCCTTGAGAATTAGGGAGTAACAAACGTAAAATTCTATCGGTTAAAACTTTAGTTTTCCCAGACCCAGCAGAGGCATTTACCCATACGCTATGATCAGGCATAGATGCCTGATGTTGTACTACATTTGGATCAATATCAAGAATAGGGATATTTTTTGTAAGAGGATTAGAGTTTTGAGGCATTAGGCTACATCTCCTATCTCGTCATTTAGGCTTGCCCATTCTTTAACGCGCTCTAAATGCATATAGTCATTGAAACGAGGGGCGTTGTCTAAGTCTGGAATGGCGTAATATGGTGTGTTTTCTTCTTCAAATATCCTAATTAGGCTAAGTAGTCCTTCTTTTGTTATCTCAAGAATTTCTTTGATTTCTGTTTCATCTCTAATCGTAGTGACTTCTCCTGGTTTTTTCGCACCAGTCATAATCCAATAGGCAATTTCATCGACTTTTTTATCTTTAATGCCGTGCTTCATGAACCCATTATTTTCTGCGATCATTGCTTCTAATGGCAGTTGGGGGCGATCACCATTCGTGATACTTTTTTTATTAAATGTACCAGCAGATTTATAATCTATTAAGGCAAGGCCGTTTGTATTTTTTAAATCAATACGATCTATGATGCCCTCTAAAATGAATGGATTTTTTAAATCATCAGACAGTGTCATATTTCCTTTTATTTCTGACTTTAAGAAGCGTGAATTTTGTCGCCATATACTTTCATGATCTGTGATCCAACGAGATAGCTTTTTTAATCGTGGCATCCAAAAATTAATTTCACTTTCTTGTAAGTGATAATCATCAATGACACTATTGGCCACATCGATAAAACAGGCTTCTGTATTTTGTGGTAATTCTTTTGGATAAGTGTTTACAAAAATTTCCATTATTGAGTGTATGATTGTGCCACGATCTGCTATGGAAGTTTCAGGTTCTATATCTTGTAATTTATATAGTCCTAAAATATATTGCGCATATATTGCGTAAGGGTCTTGTCTCCACTTTTCAATTTTAGTCACTGACATTTTCGTAGGACGTGCCGTTATAGGTGGGGTAGGCGCGGGTCTTTTAATAGGAGGTATAGTCTTATTTTTATTCAGAATTTTTAGGAATTTCAAATGTTTTCCTTGTCGACTGAGGTCAGGAGAAAGCCCTAATACTTCAGTTAATGTATCAATACGTTGTAACCATCGTGCGGGCATTGTCGGGGCATCTTCTTGGCGTTTGGCACGTGTGATATACACATCTTTACCACAAATATTTTGAACAAAGTCATGGGCTGATAATGTAATGTCTCGTTCTGGCTTAGGTAGGCCAAATTTATCGCGCATGGGACGTGACATCCACGGGTCGTGCTCTACATTGGCAGGCCATACTCCTTCGTTTAATCCAGATAGAATAATGGTGTCTGTTTGCATGAGGCGCGCTTCCATTTGTCCTAAAATCATAACACGTGGGTGCATCCCATATCTTGGTCGAACAGTTTGTGTAGAAATGAATTGATCTAAAATAATCTTGTATTCATGTAGAGTGCATTTTCCTACTGCATGACTGTGTTGCCTTAGGTCAGATAAAAAGACAGACAAGGCATTTCCTGCTTCTCCCTGCCACAACAGAGAACTCCCATCATTTGCTTCACCAGACGCAAGAGATTCTGCAACTGTCAAATGCGCTTGTAAGATATCATCAAAGAGATAATATTGATGAGGAGATAGCTCAATAAGGGGCGCAAAGATAGTTTCTAAATGTTTGATAAATTCCAGGGTGTTTTCTGAAGGTTTTGATTTAACTTTTTCGTTTTCAATTTTGATTTGATAGAATTCTTTATAGCCTTTAAAGCCCTTTTGCTTAATGCCTCGACATACATCGATGTCAAACCGTCGTATTGCAGAACGATAGTCATTAAATCCATTCCCTTGGCTTAATTCGTGTTTTAAAAGGGAGAGTAAGGATAAGGGCATAAAATCTTTTAAATACGCACCGACTATGAGTTTTAGGAAAGTACCTGGACGGCTCTCTTTTAATGGAATGCCGCTTGAATCATCCACTGTTATATTCCACCTTTTACAGGCAATGGCTGCGCGACGCGCTAGGTAGCGATCTGGCGTTACAAGTGCAATAGTTTTACCTTGTGTTTCTATAGTTTCACGAATGATAAGAGAGATAAGTTGTGCTTCTTCTTCAGCAGTATCACAGTCATATCGCTTTATAGATTTTAGATTTTCTTTAAGCGCATTTATTTGTATTTTATCTAAAGAAATTTTTTGCCATTGATTGGTATATTCGGGTGGTGCCATTGCGTGAGACATAAATTTTTCAAAAACTGATATCTTGTTCTTTGTATCAGATATATATTGAATATCATGACGGTCAATGTTTAAATTTCCAATCAATTTTTTTAAGGTATATTGTGGGTGGCCTTCGTCAATTTTATTCCAACCAAAATTAGAAATCTGTTTGTCTAAACCAGGTATAATCAGTACGCCTTTAGGAAGGTTTGAAATTGTTTGTAATAACTTAGCCGTTGCTGGAATAGAAGCTGTAGATCCTGCAGCAATAATTGGATAATTGGGTGGTGTGTTTTGCCAATAGTTATTTAGGGTATTTAGTAATCTATTACGTCGATCAATTTCATCAATATAATTATTCTGAGTTAGAATATCTGGCCAGTTATCACTTAAAATGTCTAAAAATTTTGTTGTAATTTTCCAATTTTCAGCCAGTTCCGCTTCTTCAACTAATTTAGGGAGCAGTGATAAATCAAGGTCTTCAGTATAGACTTGATCCATTAATTTCATCAAGGCTTTGGCCAGTTGCATATTTTGTTCTAAGCCTGCATCAGGATGTAGTTTAGAAATTAAATTCGTTAACATAATTTGCCGTTTAACGGCAGGTATCGCAGGAGGTATATCTTCAATGATATTGCGCCCCGTATTAATCATCAATTCTTCGTCATTTACGTCACCAAGCGGATGCAGACGTGGAAGCAAAAGAGGCTCGCCGTCTGTTTTTCTAAGGAACGCTTCTTGGACGGTGCGACAAGCACGGCGTGTAGGCAGTAACACGAGATAATTTGATAAGGGCTGATTGGTCGTATGGGCATTCTCAATCAGCCATTCAACAAGGCTATCACTGAATGAGACACTGGCGGGGATAGTGTAAATATTGTTATGCGAACTGGTCATACGATTATGCCGCAGCGCGTTGTAGTTTATTGACTGAATCTAAATCATCAGGTGTTGATATGTGATGCCACATTCCTTGATATTCTATACCGTACAGGCGCCCCTTTTCTTGCGCTGCATCCATACATTCAAGAAACGAAAACGCGCCGTCTGGCGTGTTGTTAAACACACAAGGTGATGTGATACGGATGCCAGTAAACATATAATCTCCTTCAGAATTAGGGCTACGTGTCAGTCGCCCTGTATCACTTATGCTATAATCCCCGACGCCCATCGTTGCAGACATTTTATGGATGGGTTGAAGTAACAATAAGATATCCATTTTATCGGCATCCCAAATATTATTGAGTTGTTGTAACGCCGTATTATGCGGTGTTTCATCAATCCAATAGGCATCGCCATTAATCAAATAGAATGGCTTGCTCTGCATCGTATCAAGTGCTTTTTTTACACCACCGCCGGTCTCTAATAATTCATTTTCATGAGAGAATTTTAAGGTTGCTTTTGGTTGTGTCGTTTCAAAATAATTTTCAATGACATGCCCAAGATAACTAGTGTTAATCGTGACGTTGCGCACGGCCTCATCCGTTAATTTATCAATGATATGCTCAATAAGCGGTTTATCATGAACCGCCACCATAGGCTTAGGTTTGTCATTCGTATGAGGGCGCAAGCGTGTGCCTTTTCCTGCGGCGAGAATAAAAGCATTTTCAGGTTGGTAAGACATTATATTCTTTCTAATTTTCTATTGTAATTAAACGCGTTATATCCGAAATGGGCTTAATATTTATCTCAATGACACTGGATGGTTTTAAACTTCCTAAACGCTCGGGCCATTCAACTAAGACTATATTATTATATAGCGCATCTTCCCAGCCTATTTCATAAATTTCTTCTGCGTCTTTAAGGCGGTATAAATCAAAATGCCAAATGGAGGTGTTTTTCAAATCATAAGTTTGGACGAGGGTGAACGTCGGGCTCGGTACTTCCGCTCTATCATCTTTTAACAATGTACGAATGAAATGGCGGGCAAAGACGCTTTTGCCTGCGCCCATGGGCCCAGATAAGCAATAAACATCGCCCGCTTTTGCTTGGCCTGCGCAATCTTGGGCAATGGCCTGTGTTTCTACTTCGCAGTTTGTTTTAAATTCTTTGGTCATTCATAATCTTATTTCGTTGTTTTATATACGTCTTTAAAAACCTGTTAAAACACTTTATATAAGACATATCATTGCAAAATTTTGTTTGAAAAGAAAGCATCTCTCTTATGGTTGATAAAGATTCTAATGAAATTAGGGACGTTGCGATTATTGGCGCAGGCCCAGCGGGTCTGTTTGCGGCGTTTGAATGCGGTATGGTGGGTTTAAATTGTTATGTGATTGATTCGCTTGAGGAAATTGGCGGGCAATGCACAGCGCTTTACCCAGAAAAACCAATTTATGATATTCCGGCCTACCCAGAAATAATGGCGGGTGATTTTATTGAACAATTAGAAAAACAAGCCGCACCGTTTAAACCGCTTTATCTATTGAATCAACAAATTGTTGCTATTGAAAATATTGACGACCAATGGCAACTTACAACATCTAAGCACAATACAGTTCGCGCACGGAAAATTATTATTGCAGGCGGCGCAGGCGCTTTTGGCCCTAATAAACCTCCTTTGGATAACATTGAAGCTTATGAAGGATCGTCCATTTTTTATATGGTGCGTAAAAAGCAGGATTTTGCAGGTAAATCGGTTGTTATCGCAGGAGGAGGCGACAGCGCCGTTGATTGGGCGCTGTCGCTTTGTGATATTGCAAAAGACGTACACCTTGTGCATCGCCGTGATAAGTTCCGCGCAGCGCCCGACAATGTATCTAAGCTTAATTCCCTTGCAGCTGAGGGTAAAATTAAACTGATGACCCCTTATCAATTACATGGGTTACAGGGTGAAAATGGTACGTTAGACGCTGTTGAACTTATTGATAAAGATAAAAATATTGTTGAGATTAAGGCAGATGTTTTATTGCCCTTTTATGGTCTAGCGGCTTCGTTGGGGCCTATTGCGGATTGGGGTTTAAGCCTTGATAAAAGCCATATTGCGATTAATCCGACAACGGCGGAGACAAGCGAGTATGGTGTGTATGCTATTGGCGACATTGCCGCTTATAAGAATAAATTAAAGCTTATCTTAACTGGTTTTTCAGAAGCCGCCTTTGCCACGCATCACATCTATAATGAAATTCACCCTGAAACGCCGCTTCATTTCGAATATTCGACAACAAAGGGTAAGCCACAATAAGGCATTAAGCCGTGATTAGAGGTTTTGTTGGGATATTCACCGTCACGGTTGTGCCTTCACCCTCTATTGAGTCGATATCGACGCTACCGCCATGCAGGGTAATAATGTTTTTCACCAAAGATAACCCTAAACCCGCCCCGCGTGACAAGGCATGTTGCGACATATCGGCACGTTGTTCATGAATGGCGCGCTCAAACGGCTCAAAAATACGTTCCATATCTGTTTTTGATATACCTATACCCGTATCAGAGACTGAGAAAATAATATTTTCTTCATCGCTGTACGCTTTTAAAATGATGTGCCCACTATCAGGTGTGAAATTAATAGCATTGCGAATAAGGTTCAGCAAAACTTGTTTTATACGGCGCTCATCTGCCATAAAGTTCGCTATGTTACTGTCATAATCAAGCTTGACCTGGATCTGTTGCTTAAGCGCCCATTCTTTGGTTAAGATAAGAAGATCGTCCAATATAGTTTGTACTTCGACTTCATCATAATTTAAGTCCAGATAACCCGCTTCGATCGTAGATAAATCAAGAATATCGTCAATAAGACGTACAAGCTTACTGCCTGCATCTTGAATGCCTACACTGTACTCTTTTTGTTTATCGTTTAAGTCACCGAAATATTGATTATCTAGAATTTCAGCAAAGCCAATAATAGCGTTTAAAGGCGTACGGAGCTGGTAAGAGACATTGGCAAGGAAGTCAGTTTTTAATCTTTCGGCTGTTTCAAGGGCGGCGTTCTTTTCACGCAAGGCATTTTCGACTTTGACGCTATCCGTGACATCAAAGTACGTCACCATGACGCCGCCATCAGGTAGGGGTACGGTCGTGAACTCCAATAATTGTTTGTTTTTGAGGCGCAGACGACCTTCTTGAATACGTCGCTCGATACCGTGCGCAATGAGTTTATCTTTAACATCTTCGCTATTTTCCTCATCAAAAAGTTGTATCATACGTACAGCAAGACGTGAAATATGAGGATTTCCTTCTAAATTTTCAGGGTTCAAACGCCATAACTTGGCATAAGAAGGGTTAAATAATTGAATACGCCCGTCACTGCCGAACACGGCAACACCCTCAGCCAAATTATCTAAGGTTTCTTTTTGAACAGCAATTAGCGTGTTGTAGGAAGATTCTAGTTCTAATCGGCTGGTCACATCTTCAAAGGTCATCATTAAACCACCAACGGGATGCGGGATGACCAGCATGCGAAGCGCCGTATCGTCAGGCAAGTACAGCATGTCGTCTAAAGGATCAATAAGGCGCGTGAACATATCCAGCCAGCCTTGCTTGTAGCTTCTAAAATCGGCCTGCTCCGGAAGGCGGCGCGTATCTCTTAGCTTTTCCAAAACATCGCCTAATTTGGGTTGATTATTTAACCATTGGTCTTCTAATCCCCATAATTCAGAAAAGGCAGAGTTAAAAAATTCTAACTTTTGATCGGCGTTATAAATGGCGACAGCTGTACGTAAATGTTCGAGTAAGCTTTGATTGGCGGTTAAGTGACGGTTATAAGTCGCGCTGGCTTCTTCTTCTTCTGTTAAATCCTGCATGCTTCCCAAAGTTTGATTTTTATTTAATAGGGGGCTTTCAGTCACTTTCACAAATAGTCGCTTACCGTTGGAGACAACATGGCCATGGAAAGTTTGAGGCATCTTTTCTGATAAGGCTTTTTGGCTTAAGTCTTTTATTGTCTTAATATCGGATTTATCACGTGGCTTTATGATGATTTCATCTGTTTTTTCTTTGACAAAATTCACGTACGCCTTGTTGCGCCAAATAATCTCTCCTGCTTCATCGCGTAACCAAAAAACCTGCGCCATGGCATCAAGGATAAATTTTAATTGGGCGCTTTCGTCATGCTTTTTCACGGATTGCTGCTCAAGTTGTAAAAATTCTTTTTTGCTGTCCGTTATGTCATTGAGCCATAAGATATAAAAAGCGTCACTTTCGTCTAAGGCATATCCGCACGTCCCTTTTAACGAAAGATGTTTCTTATTTGAAGGGACGTACACTTCGTATTCGAAAGGTGTACCTTTACTCACTAACGCTTTGAATAGGCTGCTTAGAATATCGGCCTGCTCTGTTTCTAAGGCAGATTGAATATCTTCAATTGTTTTGATGGTTTCAAGATTTAAAAAACGAATGAAATTCTCACTGAATAAGACATCACCGTTTCTAGAAAAACCACAATATTCCCCTGGGCAACCTGCTAAAAAGGCTTCAAGTCTGTTTTTTTCAATGCGTAACTGGTCAGCGCCTGTGAGAGCGCCAATAAAATTTTTCAAAGGGGAAGAATTTTTAACCATGGTCACAGTGTAAAAGTGAAGCAGTAAAAGAACAAGGCTAAAAGAATTTCTATAAAATAATGGTGCGTCGCCCATTCATAAAAATACGACGGTGTGCATAGAGATCAATGGCGCGGGCTAAGACTTTGCTTTCCGTATCTTGACCAAGGCTCTGCATTTTTTGTGGTGTGTAGCTGTGATCAATTTCTTCAATATCTTGCGCGATAATGGGACCCTCGTCTAAATCGGCCGTTGCAAAATGTGCGGTGGCACCAATGATCTTAACACCTCGCTTATACGCTTGGTGATAGGGGCGTGCGCCTTTAAATCCAGGTAAAAAACTGTGATGAATATTAATCACGCGGCCTTTGTGATGGTTACAAAATTCTGTGGTTAATATTTGCATATAACGCGCCATCACGATGAGCTCGCTTTGTGTTTCCTCAATAATTTGAGTGATAGCCTTTTCTTGCGCTATTTTATTGTCTTTTGAAACGGGTAAATAATGAAAGGGGAGCCCGATATCTTCTACGAGTTTACGCGTATCCTCATGATTTGAAACAATGGCTGTAATTTCAATAGGCAGATGATTTGTGCGCCAGCGATATAATAAGTCATTCAGGCAATGATCATATTGCGAGACCAGAATAATCGTTTTGACGTCCTTGCTGGCATCACAGACACGCCAATCCATATCAAATATTTGTGCAATGGATGAAAAGGTTTTGTTGAAATTGCTTAAGCTATCCGCTTCGATTGGCGTAAAAACGACGCGCATGTAAAACTGGTCGGACGAGGGATCGTTATATTGTGAGGATTCCTCAATATTACATTGGTGGTTGCTTAACGCCGTGGCAACGGCGGCGACGATGCCGGGTTTGTCTTTACAATTTAGTCGGAGGATATTCATTTGTTGATGTTTTTCATCGCTTGGGTTGTTTTAATGAGCGCATGGACAAGATTTTTTAACGCTTGATATTGTTTTTCGTCGGTAATGTTTCCTGCTTCGTCGAACGCCTCGTACGCATTTTCTACCGCAAGCTGTTCGGGAATGACTGTCACGGCAATGTTACTTAGCATCATGCGTAGCGGCACTAAACCGCGTAAGCCACCAAGGCCTCCAGGTGAGGTTGAGGTAATAGTGGCGACTTTGTTTTTATAAGCGACAAGTGGAGGCTCACCCTTTTCATGTTTACGTGATATCCAATCTAGAGAATTCTTCAATAAAGAAGAAAAAGAGCTGTTATATTCTGGGCTGGCGATAAAGAAGCCATCACATTCGGCAAATAATTTCTTTAGTTTAACCGCGGCCTCGGGTAAGCCGTTGGCTTCTTCATAATCACCATTATAAAGAGGCATATCAAAATCTGCGAGGTCTATGAACTTGGCCTCTGCACCGCTTTTCTCGGCGATATCGTGGGCGACCTTCGCAAGCTTCTTGTTGAAAGATTGTTTGCGTGCGCTCCCCGCTAGAAATAAAAGAGTAATAGTCATTTTTTGCCTTCTCATGTAAAATCTTCTCCATCATATGGGAGTGTATAAATCATGGCAAATCTATTTTTCTTTGGCGATAGCATTACGGCAGGGGCGTGGGACAGCCAAGGCGGCTGGGTCAATCGGTTGAGTGGTGAAATCATGCAAAAAGTGATAGAAACACAAACGCAGTCACAGCCCTTTTACTGTATGCCTTATAACTTAGGCATTTCTGGCGATACCGTGCCTGATTTAGTGCGACGTATTGATAATGAAATAAAGGCGCGTATCTATGCTGCGGGGGCGAATGAGCCTGTTGAGATTATTTTTGCAATTGGGACTAATGATTCGATTTTAACGTCGGATACATTGGCCAATCACTACAGCGACACCGAATTTGAAGATAATTTATATGGGCTTGTCGCGAAAGCAAAGATTTACACAAGTCATATCTCTTTTCTGGGCTTATTGCCCGTCGATGAAACGTTGGTTAAACCCTTGCTGTGGGCGCTTGATAAATCCTATATGAATGAATCAATGCAAAGATTTGACGGTATTATTGAAACGTTCTGTACGAAAGAAAATCTACGCTTTTTGCCGCGATTTGATAAGTGGAGCGCAATCGCATATCAGACTTATTTAAGTGACGGTGTACACCCAAACAGCGCAGGACATGAAAAAATTGCGGATGATGTACGTGACTTTCTAATCACGGATGATTTCATTCAACGGTTTTCGTCTTGATGAAAACATCCTTTATCCTCAGCTTGCTGTGCTAAGTTTTGGTAGTACTCCCATAATAAAGGGAAGCCTTCTTTAATATGTTTGTTCTTATCTAATGCTTTTGTATGGCTAATTTTATGACGTAACCATGAATCACCGCCGTTATCGAGCTGTTCCATAAAGGGTTGAAAACGGTCAATACTTTGCGCAAATTGAGCTTCCGCTGTTTGTCTCGCTTCAAACTCGTCCCAAAGCGTTATAGCTTCGGTTTGAAAAGATAAAGGAGCAAGCGCTAGGAGTTCGATGACCGCATTACGCTCATCGTCTTTACCTACATCGCGTTTTGCATCATATAAAAAAATGTCGCCGTGATACACTTCACCTAGATCATGAATGATAAGCATCTTAATAATATGCGCTTGATTAAGGCTTTTATCTGCAATGGGGGCTAGTACCAAAGCCATTAATGTTAAATGCCAGCTATGCTCAGCCGAATTCTCCATACGGCTTTCATTTTGCAGATAGGTTTGACGGATAACAGATTTTAATTTCCCCGCTTCTTTTAAAAATAGTAAAGCGTCGGTTAAATCACCTTGGAGGAAATCAAAATCATCAATCATATAAAGCTTATTATCCTTTAATACCTGTACGCATCATCTTTGAACGGGCCAGCTTCGGTTACACCGATATAGTCGGCTTGATCTTTGGAGAGTTTGGACAGTTTTGCCCCTACTTTTTCAAGGTGAAGCATCGCAACTTTTTCGTCTAAATGCTTAGGTAAAACGTACACTTTGTTTTCGTATTTATCCGCATTATTCCACAGCTCAATTTGTGCCAATGTTTGATTGGTGAAAGACGCGCTCATCACGAAAGACGGATGCCCTGTTGCACAGCCAAGATTAACCAAACGACCTTCAGCCAATAAAATAATTGATTTACCATCTGGGAATTCAACTTGATCGACTTGTGGTTTAATATTTGTCCATTTTAGATTACGCAAAGGTTGCGTTTGGATTTCATTGTCAAAGTGACCAATGTTACAGACAATCGCATTTTGTTTCATGTCACGCATGTGATCCATCGTAATGATGTCTTTGTTCCCTGTTGCGGTCACAAAGATGTCGGCACGTTTGGCGGCATCTTCCATTGTGGTGACTTCATAGCCTTCCATCGCGGCCTGTAGCGCGCAGATAGGATCAATTTCAGTGACCATGACGCGTACACCTTGTGATTTTAAGCTTTCCGCTGATCCTTTACCAACATCGCCATAACCAGCGACACAAGCGATTTTACCAGCCATCATTACATCCGTGGCGCGACGGATCGCATCCACAAGTGACTCACGACAGCCATACTTATTATCAAATTTAGATTTGGTCACAGAATCATTCACGTTAATCGCAGGTACTTTCAATGTTCCTGCTTTCATCATTTCATAAAGGCGAAGAACACCAGTTGTTGTTTCTTCGGACAGGCCTTTAACATCTTTCATTAATTCTGGATAATCATTATGCATGATTGTTGTTAGGTCACCGCCATCATCCAAAATCATGTTAGGCGTCCATGCGCCGCCTTGGGCATCTGCTGGGCCTTTGATTGTTTGGTGAATACACCATTCGCCCTCTTCTTCGGTTTGACCTTTCCAGGCAAAGACAGGCGTTCCTGTTGCGGCAATCGCTGCCGCTGCGTGATCTTGGGTTGAGAAAATATTACAAGAGCTCCAACGAATAGTTGCACCCAACGCTTGTAATGTTTCAATCAAAACCGCTGTTTGAATGGTCATATGAAGGCAACCTACAATGCGCGCATCTTTTAAAGGTTGCGCCTTGCCGTACTCTTCGCGCAAAGCCATCAAACCGGGCATTTCGGCCTCGGCCAGCTCAATTTCTTTACGGCCAAATTCGGCTAAGCTGATATCTGCAATTTTATAATCATTTTCCACTGCTTTGGTTTGTGCACCCATAATTTGTCTCCATCTTGGTTGATTTGCTATTATTAAAAGGGGTTTAGCAAATAATTAACTAATTTGCGCTAAAAATAAGAGGTAAATCGCTTAAAAGCAAGGATTATAGGCATGGAAAGACAAGATTTTAATGTAGAAGGCGCATTGCCCGTATTCGGTTTTCAACGCTCGCCCGTTAATGAACGTGCATTTTTGATTTTGAAAAAGCAAGGCGATGTTAAAGATCCTATTCCTGTGGGGGATTATACGATTTTAGATAAATCGGAAGATGTCGCCTTGGCAGAGAAAAAGGTAACAAACTTGGTCTCTTTATTGAACGGGCGTAAACGCTTGATTGAGCTGGGGCAGGAAACACAAAGCCGCACTTTGTATCATATCGTGAATGAGAAAGACGAAGATGATAAAACAAGAATTTTATTTTATGAATTAAAACAACAAGGCGTTTCAACAGAAAATGCTCTGTTTAGATTAGATGCTGAGGAGGCAAAAAATTATGAATAAATTTTCTACAACTTTGTGTAAGCATGTTGACGGTGGTGCTGACGTAAGCAATGCTTATCAGGCAACAGAACCAGTCAATAAAGCACCAGCTCCGACTGCGCCTAGTAGTACGCCTAATCATTAATCTACAGGCATATCACGATGTTTGATATGTGTTTTTACTTTTAATTCTTCAAACCATTTCGCCAATTGCTCTACGCTAAAAACCGAGCGGTGCTTGCCACCTGTGCAACCAATGGCAATCGTTAGATAGCTTTTACCTTCATGCGTATAACGCGCTAATAAAGGTTCAATCATATTTTGAAAATTCATCATAAATGGCGCGAAGCTTTCGTCCTGCGCAATATAGGCACCCACATTTTCATTTTGACCTGTTAAGGGTTTTAAATTTTTATCCCAATGGGGGTTCTTTAAAAACCGTACATCCATCACGATATCTGCACCGCGCGGAATACCATTTTTGAAGCCAAAGGAAACGAGGCTAACCGTTAATTGTTGAGAGGCCTCAGGCGCATAGTTTTCGGCAATGATACGGCGCAAATCATGAATGTTTGTTTCCGTTGTATCAATGATAATATCCGCCATTTGCCTCAATGGCTCCATGAGGTCAAACTCTTTACTGATACCATCTCCCACGGGACGATCTTGCGCTAAGGGGTGTTTACGGCGCGTTTCTGTATAGCGTTTCTGTAAGACTGTGCGCTTGCATGTCATGAAAATAAGCGTTGCTTTATAACGTTCAATTGCGGCACATAAATCCTCTGCAATAAAATTACGGGTACGGCTATCAATACCAATTGCGATGGGTTTGTCTGTTTTTTCCTTTAATAAATTATCAATCAAACTAAGTGGGAAATTATCCAAAACCTCATAGCCATTATCCTCTAAAGCTTTAAGCGCAGAAGACATGCCCGCCCCAGATAGTCCTGTTACAATAATGAAATTATTTTTTTGCATGATTATTTATTACCCATCTTCTATAATACAGCATCGCTAAAAACATGAAATTTGTTAGTACTAATGATAAAGGATATAGCACAGTTATTGTTGTGAAGTTTTCTAGCGCCAGTAATCCAAAAACATATTTAGATCCTGCCGTGATATAATGAAACGGAAGCTCGCCTTTGGGGTCAAACCATGTTTTTCTAAATGTTGGATAAAATGCAGCAGTATCAATAAGTGTGATTAAAATGATTGACCAAAAAGCACTCTCGGTTACCATCCATATTGGGATGGTTGCAAGACAGGCAATAAAAGTAATCCAATCACTGCGGGTGATATGAATTTGGTGTCGTCTATAGTAGGCTATGACAGTTACGATATATGAAATTAGCGCTGAAACGCCTGTGATATAGGCGCCCAAGCCACCACCGTCAGAGAGTTGCGCAAAAAATCCAATGGCTGTTAGGGTTGCGAATACGAACCAAGAAAAGGGATGTGGCTTTGTATCGCCCTTAAATATTGAATAAATATAAGCAGCATATCCGATTAAGGTAATAATAATGCCAAATAGGGCGAGTAGCTCTTTTTCCATTATGCTTTTTGTAACTCCACCTTAAAGATTGCGCCGATACGATTTTCTTTGTCGTCATGTTTGTTTATAGCCCATATTGTACCTTCATGCGCGTCAATAATTTGTTTTGAGATGGATAGTCCAAGACCCGAGTGTCCACCATAGCTTTCGTGGGGGCGCTCAGTATAAAACCTATCAAAGATAGCCTCTAACTTATTGCTAGGAATACCAGGACCGTTATCGCTTACGCTAATCAGGATCGTTTTCTTTTTTTGTACGATAGAAATTTCAATCATTCCTTTGTCCCCTTCGGGAGAAAAAGACAACGCATTGCTGATTAAATTTCCAAAAACTTGCGACAATCTTTCTTCGTTGCCCAATACAGAATATTTTTCGGTTTCTAGGGCATGGATAATAATTCGGCTGTTATCTTCTGTCTTATTGGCGCGTGCGATGGGGTCTTTATAGGCATCTTTAAGGCGATAGAGCAAATCAGTAATATTGATTGTTTGCATTGTTTCGCGGGTCAGTTCCGCATCAAGGCGCGAGGCGCTGGATATATCACTGATTAATCTATCCAACCTTTGAACATCATGATGAATAATATCCATTAGCTTTTGCCGTTTGTCCTCATCGTTGATTTTCGCAACCGTTTCAACAGCGCTACGCAAACTTGTTAAGGGGTTTTTAATCTCGTGCGATACATCGGCGGCAAACCGCTCAATTGTATTCATGCGGTCTTTTAAGGCTTGTGTCATTTCGCGTAGCACCAGAGACAGTTCGCCAATCTCATCGCCACGTTTACTCATGTCAGGAATTTCAACATCATTGCCTTTTCCGACGCGCACCGCTTCGGCGGCAAGGGCGAGTTTTTTCAAAGGCTTTCCAATGAGTCCTGATAGATAAATGGACAGCATAACTGTGATGCCTAATGTTCCTAAAAACACACGGAACACATCCACGCGGATATCACGGATTTTATTTTCTAACTCTGTTCCATCACGGCTCAGCGTCACGATGCCTAAAACTTGTTTCACTTTTTGGATGGGAGCGGAGGCTGTTAAGATAATACGCTCGTTCGGCAACGTCCAAGCCGAAGCACCAATCTCACCATTCATGGCTAACTTTGAATCAGGGAATTCGTATATGTCACCAATGGTGTCCATGGGGATAGGTGCTAGTTTCGTTTGCATTGGGATAATGTCTAAGAAACGCCCTGCCGATTGATTGAACAAATATCCGATATCAAAATTACCATGCGGATTAAGGTTGATAGTTTCAACGTAATCTTCGCCTTCTAATAATTTTTGCGCATCAATTAAAAGGTTATTATCGACGCTATATAGCTTGATTTGGCTTTTACTACTTTTCGCGAGGCGCAATAACATGTTACGCGCAAGGGACGGTTTAATCGCCTCAATCTCTAAGGGGTCTTCAAACGGAATTGGAGATATTTGAAAGACAGGGCGAACGGTTCCCTCGGATATAGCATCGGAAATAAACCGTGCTTCGTCCTGCATTGATTCTAATTCACCCTCAATCAAGCTATCCGTATATTCCCCCAAATACAAAACGCCAACGGCTAAGATCATTATCGCGATAATATTGACGGAAATAATACGAACCGTCAGCGAGCTCATTTTTTCGGAACTTGCCGTCCATCTTTCAGATACGGGCTTATTACGCATGTTGTCTTTATCAGGTGACGAGCCTAATTTTTTAAAAAGCGGGAAAAGACGCGCGGGCAGTGCCGAGATATTATTGTTCTTTATATCGATACCCGATGCCATAGAGGGTTTCGATTTGGTTGAACGCGGTGTCGACGGCTTTGAATTTTTTCCGGACGCGTTTGATATGGGAGTCGATTGTTCTGTCATCTACATATATATTCTCACCATATGCCAAATCAATCAACTGATCTCTGTTTTTTACATGACCGGGGCGTTGGGCGAGTGATTTAACGAGTAGATATTCTGTCACAGTTAAATTAACCGCATCGCCCTTCCACGCACATAAATGGCGGGAATCATCCAAAACTAAATCACCGCGCTGGACGATATCGGTTTCATTTGTTTCTGGCGCATTATTTTGTAATTGCTGACGACGAAGCAGCGCGCGTATACGCTCGATTAAAAGACGCTGCGAAAATGGTTTCGTTATGTAATCATCCGCGCCCATGCGAAGGCCAATCACTTCGTCCACCTCATCATCTTTAGAGGTAAGGAATATAACAGGCATGTTTGAGGTTTCGCGTAATTTAGACAGCACTTCCATGCCGTCCATACGGGGCATCTTAATGTCGAGCACGACTAAATCAGGTGGGCTGTCTGTAATGCCTTTTAGGCCCTCTTCACCATCATTATACGTTTTGACGTTAAAGCCTTCTGCTTCTAATGACATAGAGACAGACGTTATGATATTACGATCATCATCAACAAGTGCGATATTTTGTGACATAAACAAATCCTTATATTGTTATTTCTAATAATGAATTCGGGTTTACTACTTAATTCATTACAATAAATCTAATGCTTATAATGTCCACTATAAAGGCAGCAATAAGGTCATTGGAGGGCAGAATCTATTTTTCGCTTAGTAGATAACCAACAAAGTAGAGCGAACCTGTGAGTAGAATGCGCGCTGTTGGGTCTGTGATAGATTTCACGGCCTCTTGCGCTGTTACTGCTTTATTCACAGCCTTAAACCCCAATGGCTGTACTAAATCAAATAATTCATCACAGCTAAACGAACTATCTTCATCAGGGATAGAGGTCACGGTTATAGATTCCACATAGGGTACAAGTGGGTCTAAAAAGTCAGAGGGCGTCTTGCGGTTCACCATGGCGACAATCAAATGAAGCGGACGATTATCTTGCGTCTGCCATGTTTCAAATTGTTGCGCCAGCATGATCCCCGCGCTGTCATTATGCCCTCCATCAAGCCACACTTCTTGTGTGCTTAGCGCGTGTTTTCGAAACGGTTCATCCTGAAGTTTTTGCAGGCGCGCAGGCCAGTGAATTATCCCCAAGGGATTATTGGGGGCATCAGGGGATAAAATTGACGCGTCAATCGCATGGCCCATAATGACGCGATATGCGCTTATGGCTGCGCCGCAGTTATATATCTGATGTGGGCCTAATAGATTTGGGAGACTCGTGATAATTGATTCGTCTTGCCAAGTGTAATGCATTTCATTGTGACCCGCTTCGATTTTCCACTCTGACCCATAGGCGTAAAGCGGTGCATCGGTGGGTAAGCTTGTGGATATATCTTGGAAAACTTTTATGACCCCTGCGTCTATTGCGTCGGGTGTTTGATACCCAATAATGCACGGCACTCCAGACTTTATAATGCCACCTTTTTCAAAGGCTATTTTGCCTATCGTGTCACCTAAGAACTTCTCATGGTCTTTTGATATCGTTGTGATGATGGTGCATACGGGGTCAGGCACCACATTGGTTGCATCAAGGCGTCCGCCCATTCCTGTCTCTAATATAACATAATCCGACGGTGTGCAGGACATCGCCAGAAAGCTGGCCGCCATAAACATCTCGAAAAAAGTAATAGGCTCGCTTCTGTTAACGGCTAAACATTCCTCCAATACATTGATTAATGCTTGTGTGGAGATTAATTCACCCGCTAAGCGGATGCGCTCTGTCGGATGAACTAAATGCGGGGAGGTGACAACATGCACGCGCTTGCCACTGGCTTCTAATAAACTACGCAGGCAGGCAATAGTTGAGCCTTTGCCATTTGTACCCGCCACATGTATGACAGGCGGAAGCTTTAGATGGGGGTTATCAAGCTGGTTTAAAAAGCGCTCGACACGTTCCAGTGACATATCAATGGTTGTGGCATAGAAGCTGTAGAGCAGGTCTAAAATCTCTTCTAAACGTGCCTCTAAAACAGGATCATTTGATTTATTATGCAGCTGTTGCGTCATTCATCTTATTTTTGTGCAGATTTGGCGTTTTTCGCTGTCGCATTCGCGGCTTGTTTAGTAACCTTATTGGCGGAGCTTATGTTCACATTACCAATTTTTTTGCCTTTACCGCTTTTAGATTTTGTATTCTTTGCAGATGTCTTATCGGCTTTATTGCTTGTCTTTTTATTGCCGCCATGGGGCTTCACAGGTTGCATTAACAAATCTAAAAGCTGACCAATTTTCGCGTTTAAATCGCCGCGGCTAACGACCATATCCACCATGCCATGTTCTTGTAGGTATTCTGCCGTTTGGAAATCATCGGGTAGTGTTTCGCGCACTGTTTCTTCAATAACACGACGCCCCGCAAAACCAATCGTGGCTCCTGGTTCGGCAATATGAATATCACCTACCATCGCGAAAGAGGCGCTAACCCCTCCTGTTGTTGGGTTTGCCAGCATCACGATATAAGGCAAGCCTTGCTCTTTTACCATATCCACGGCTATAATTGTACGTGGCATTTGCATAAGGGATAACATACCTTCTTGCATACGCGCCCCCCCAGAGGCAGGGACAACTATTAATGCAGATTTGGTTTTAATCGCAACTTCGGCGGCTTTGATAATGCCTTCACCTACGGCTGAGCCCATAGAGCCACCCATAAAGGCAAAGTTAAAGGCTGCAATCACGGCATTTTGTCCGCCAATTGTCCCTTGTCCAATCATAAGCGCGTCTTTTTCGCCTGTTTTAGCGCGGGTGTCTTTTAGGCGATCGGCATATTTTTTCTTATCTTTAAACTTTAACGGATCATGGGGCACATCCGGGATTTCGGTTTTTGTGTACGCGCCGTCATCAAACATAACTTCCAGACGCTTCGTCACTGTCACAGGAAGGTGATGGTTACAATGGTAACAAACTTGGTCATTCGCCTTTAATTCCTTATGGAACAGCATTCCGTCACAGGCATTACATTTCTGCCATAAATTATCGGGGACATCACGTTGATCTTTAACCAAAGAGCGAATAGACGGGCGGATAATGTTACTCAACCAATTCATGTGAATGACCTTTATTTATTATGATGAAGCTCTATTTTTAAAGAGAATGAGGCAAGAAAGCAAAGAATTTATGGTTAAATTGCGCTTTTTAACGCAGATATTTGCTGTTTCAATGTCGCCACCAAATCGTTAGACCCTTGATTTTTATCAATATTTTCAACAATAGCCGAGCCAACAACGACCGCGTCCGCTATTTGTGACATATTTTTTGCATCCTCGGGGGTCTTAATCCCAAATCCCACCGCAACGGGCAGTAGTGTTTTGGATTTAATATCTTGGATATGCGCCCCAACCGCGCCAATATCGGCGCTTTTTGTCCCTGTAACGCCTGCGATTGAGACGTAATAGAGAAAGCCACTGGCATTGCCTAAAACTTTATCAAGGCGCGTACCAATGGTTGTGGGTGTTATTAACTTGATGAAGTCTAATCCCACTTCTTGTGCAGGAATACGAAGCTCCGCATCTTCTTCGGGGGGTAAATCCACCACAATCAAGCCATCTGCGCCAGCTTCGGCGGCATCGGTCACGAATTTCTCGCAGCCATAGGCATAGATGGGATTGAAATATCCCATGAGAATCACGGGCGTTGTGTTATTGGTTTTTCTGAACTGCGTTAAAATTTCTAACGTCCCCGCAAGCGTCATCCCATTTTCAAGGGCGACAAGCGAGCTGTTTTGAATCGTTGGGCCATCCGCCATCGGATCTGTGAAGGGAATCCCCAGCTCAATCAGGTCTGCTCCTGCGTCAGGCAAGCTGTTCAATATCTCAAGGCTGGTCGGTGCATCAGGATACCCCGCTGTCACAAAGATGTTAAGCGCCTTCGCCCCGTTTAAATTCTCAAATGTTTTTTGTATGCGTGTCATATCCTAAATTTCCTCACCCAGCTTCTCTGCCACCGTAAAGATATCTTTATCGCCGCGACCGCATAGGTTCATGACGATGATGTGGTCTTTAGGCAACGTCGGCGCGATTTTCATGACATGGGCAAACGCATGGCTCGGCTCAAGGGCGGGGATGATGCCCTCTAATTTACACAGCATCTTAAAGGCATCTAGCGCTTCATCATCTGTCACGCTGACATATTCTACACGTTCAATATCATGTAAAAACGCATGTTCTGGGCCAATACCGGGGTAATCTAATCCTGCGGATATACTATGGGCTTCTTGAATTTGTCCGTCGCTATCTTGTAGGAAATAGGAGCGCATACCATGCAATATGCCTGCGCTACCACCATTTAGGCTGGCGGCATGTTTGTCTGTATCGACGCCAAAACCGCCCGCTTCCACGCCAATCATATTGACGCTTTCATCATCGAGGAAAGGATGGAACAGACCCATCGCGTTTGAGCCACCGCCAATGCACGCCACCAATGTGTCAGGAAGACATTCTTCACGCTCCCTCATTTGTTCTTTGGTTTCTTTACCGATAACGCTTTGGAAATCACGTACCATTTCGGGATAGGGATGCGGGCCCGCAACCGTGCCGATTAGATAATATGTATCTTCTACATTGGCGACCCAATGGCGTAACGCCTCGTTCATCGCGTCTTTTAACGTGCCAGAACCAGAGGTCACAGGAATAACTTCTGCGCCTAATAACTTCATGCGGAAGACATTGGGACTTTGACGCTCCACATCTTCTGCGCCCATAAAGACGGTGCAAGGCATATCGAACAACGCACAGACGGTGGCCGTGGCAACGCCATGTTGTCCTGCGCCTGTTTCGGCTATAATGCGTTTTTTACCCATACGCTTAGCGACAAGGATTTGTCCCAAACAATGGTTAATCTTGTGTGCGCCTGTATGATTGAGTTCATCGCGTTTAAAATAGATTTTAGCCCCGCCATAATGCGCAGTGGTGGCCTTAGCAAAATAAAGCGGTGAGGGGCGACCAACATAGTTTGTAGCTAAATCGTTGAATTCATCCCAAAAGTCTTGGTCATCGCGCGCCGCGTGCCATGCTTGCTCAACCTCTAATATCAGAGGCATAAGCGTTTCGGCTACGTACCGCCCACCATAAAGCCCAAAATGACCATTTTCATCAGGGCCAGAGCGTAAAGAATTCGGAAGTATTTTTTTATCAGCTGTCATAAGACAATGTTATGCCTGTTTTACGGCGAAAATAAAAGAGCGAATTTTATCACTGTCTTTTACGCCTTTCGCACTCTCAACACCGCTAGACACATCAAGCGCGTCTGGCGTGGTTATTTTCAAGGCATCCTCTATATTATCAGGCGTGACGCCTCCCGCCAACATCCAAGGATTACTCCCTTGATACTCCTTTAAAATAGACCAATCGAACGCTTTACCATTTCCCCCTGGTAAGGCCTCGCCTTTGGCATCAAACAACAGCCAATCTGCAACTGCTTCGTATGTTGCGACGTTTTTTAAATCATCGGCATTGGCAATGGGGATGGCCTTCATAACAGGCAGTTTAAATTTTTCTTTAATCTCAGTAACACGCGCAGGCGTTTCATCCCCATGCAGCTGTATCATGGTGAGCGGTACGTCCTGTAAAACGCGTGTGAGGTAATCATCATCAGGATTAACGAACAGCCCAACAATGCCCACATTATCAGGGATAAACGAGGCTAAATATTTTGCGACTTCAACCTCAACATGGCGCGGGGAGGGCGCGTAAAACACCAACCCAACAAAGTCCGCTCCCGCCTCTATCGCCGCGGTCAGGCTGTTCGGCTCGGTTAACCCACATATCTTAACTTTGGTCATGATACTCATCTTTGAGAAGGGCATGTATTTCCAAATCCCAAAAGTCGCCTTTTTTTCCCTGTTTGTTTTTTTCAAAAACGGTTAAAAATTTATAGTTTAATTTTTCAGCAATTTTTCTACTTGCGAGATTACGCACGTCATTACGTATTTCTAATCTTTGGCACTCTAAAGTTTCAAATCCAAATTTGGTTAAAGCTTGGGCGAACTTTGTGGCATACCCTTTTCCACTTTCGCTATTACGCACCCAATATCCAAGGCGTCCTTTGGGAACGCTGGGGTCAAAATGATGAATTTCTGCATGGCCGATAAATTGATTGGTTTCTTGATTGAAAACCGAAAATAAAAAACTTTCTTTATTTTCGAAGTAGCCAATGCACACGTCCCCATATTTTTTTACAAATTCTTTGGACGGAGTAGTGTCATGTTTTGACCAAGCGGGTATGTAGTATTGATTTAAATTTTGAAAAGACTCTTCAAATGCTTCATACGTTACATCAACATCTTCTAAAGAAATTGGTTTAAATACTAAATTTTCAAACTGAAAAATTTCTATGTCTTTGATCATTTTAAAGTTTCCAAAATATCTTGTGCGGCTTGTGTTGGATTATCGCTTTGGCTGATGGGGCGGCCAATGACGAGGTGGCTTGCGCCTTTATCTACAGCTTGTTTGGGGGTCATGATACGTGATTGATCGCCGGCTGCACTGCCTTCGGGGCGGATGCCTGGCACCATGAGGATGAAACCATCCCCGCACGCATCGCGAATAGCCGCTATTTCGTGGGAAGAACAAACAACGCCATCAAGTCCCGCCTCTTGCGCCAGCTTCGCCATCTTGACGACTTGGGCAGAAACATCATTTTGGTAGCCCACTTGTGTAATCGCTTGTGCATTTAGGCTAGTCAAAATTGTTACAGCCAATAATTTAGTTTCATCTGGGCACGCGTCTTTGGCGGCCTTCATCATATCTAATCCACCCGCCGCATGGACATTTAAAAACGCAGGTTTTATTTGTGAAGTAATAGAGCGAATAGCGCCTGCAACCGTGTTGGGGATGTCGTGATATTTTAAGTCTATAAACAAAGGTGTTTCAGGAAAGTCGATATAGATATCTAAAATGCCTTGCGGGCCAAATTTGTTAAAAAATTCTAGCCCTAATTTAATCCCAATGCCTGTTGTTGATATTTGTGAACAAAGCGTTTTGGCGCACTCCATATCTGCCTTATCAATCGCACAAAATATTTTAGGCAAGCTATCGCTAGGCATCATCACTCTCTATCGCATCGAAAATTTTAGGTTGTTGAGAAAAATCATATTTTTTCAAAAGCTCAATTTTTTCTTCTTCCAGCTTTTCATTTTGTTTGGTTAATTCTTTAATCTCTTTTTTCTGCGCCCGTTTTGTCTTACGTAAATCACCCATGCTGAGCCATGTGACAATCGTGCCTAATATAAAGCCAATAGCGAGGAATAAGAAAGACACAAAATATAAGGGAAGCTCTACGGCTTCTTGCATCGGGTTAAGGGTGACCTCAACCGTATCGGGATGCGCGAGGGCGAATAGGACAGCCGCAATAATAAAGGGGAGAGTGATAATCCATTTTAAAATTGCCATGATAATATCCTTTTCATTAAACTATATGCCTAATGTTATGCCTTATTTTGAGGAGGTCTGTAAAGTAAGAGAGGAGTTAATTATCCAAAAGGATTGGAATCTGTATCTGATCCACTTGGGTCATACTCGTCATTGAGTTTTTCACGCAATGCCTTACCCGTTTTAAAGAACGGCAGACGCTTGGCTTCAACTTGTACGGTCTCGCCTGTGCGGGGGTTACGTCCTACACGGGCATCACGATGTTTGATAGAAAATGCCCCAAATCCACGCAGTTCAACACGGTCACCATTGGCTAACGCATCTGATATTTCATCAAATACAGTCTCCACGATTTTTTCAACATCTCTTAAAAAAAGATGCGGGTTGCGCTCAGCTAGCTTTTGTATCAGCTCGGATTTTGTCATTTGTTGCCTTTAATCCCTAATTTAGCGTGATTAT
>CALDHI010000008.1 GCA_937941545.1 uncultured Alphaproteobacteria bacterium | reverse complement strand
GAGAACTTACTAGACATGACATCAGGAAAAATATCAAACGTTCTTGACCCAACAGCTGCACAAGATGCGGCGACCAAAGCATATGTTGATAGCGAAATCACCACTGCTACAGCATCTGGTTCCAGCGCCATTAATGATTTAAGTGATGCGACTACGGATTATAGTACCGACTTTAACATGTTTATGGGATCAAATGCAGGTGCAGGCGTTGTTGCTGGCGCGCAACGCAACGTTGCCATTGGTATTAATGCCCTTGATGCCACATTAACAACAGCAGCAGACTATAACATTGCTATTGGGTATGATGCATTAACACTCAATACTTCTGGTGATCATAACATCTCGATTGGTACAGATAATCTTGAAAAAAATACAACAGGAAGATTTAACAATGCAATTGGCTCACGCGCCATGCAAAACAACACTACAGGTCGTGAAAACACAGCAATGGGACTAGAGGCTATGCAATTCAACACCATAGGGAGTAGCAACGTTGCTATCGGTGGCGATGCGTTGGCAGGAAATGTTGCAATGTCACAAAACACAGCGGTTGGAGCCTTTGCGCTGAAATACGCGAACAACAATGGAACTGCCTCAGATACAAGTAACACGGCGATTGGATATTCTGCTCTTCATGGTTCAACTACGGCTTCCGCCAATACAGGTGTTCAAAATACAGCGATTGGGGCATTGGCACTAACCAACACAACCAGCGGTCTTAGAAATTCAGCGGTTGGGTATTTAGCGTTAACAGCGAATACAACAGGGCAACAAAACACAGCAATCGGCTATCGCTCTCTTTATCTGAATACAACGGGTAACAATAATATCGCCTTAGGAGATACCGCTGGAGATAATATTACAACGGGATCAAACAATATTACTATTGGTCAAAATATTAATGCGGTTTCCGCAACCGGAAGCAATCAACTCAACATCGGTGATCTAATTCGCGGTGATATGGCGAATGACGTTGTCATGATTGGCACAACATCAAATTACAGCAATACAAATATGTTACAAATGGTCGGATCAGGTAGGGACGTTGCCCTTTTCTCATACGCCGACAGTCAACATAATGGTGGAGATTACGAAATATATCGCGCAAGAGGAACTGAGGCAGCCCCTACAATAGTAGAAAATAATTCTAAAATTGGTGCCTTTAGAGGAAAGGCGTACGATGGTTCGTCCTTTAGGACAGCAGGAGCTGTGGAATTTTATATGGATGGTGGAACACCCTCTACATCAAATATGCAGTCAAAAATTTCTTTTTCTAATGTGCGTGCTGGAAACGCATTGGCCCAGCCTGTTATGGAGATTCTTCATTCTGGAGATCTATTGTTACATGGAGAAGGCTGGACGGATACCGAAGGGTGTATTCGATATAACGACACCTCTGATAAATTAGAATTTTCACATGATTGTTCATCTTTCAGTGAAATAGGAGCCGTTGCCTCAGGAACCGTTGCCATCAATGATTTAAGTGATGCGGCTCACAATACTGCGCAGAATAATTTATTCTTAGGCCATGATGGCGGATCTTTCGGTGCAACAGATGCTGATAATGTTGCCATCGGTATAGATTCTTTAATTTCATTGAATAACAGTGGTGCTGAAAACAACGTTGCCATTGGCGGTGCCCTACCAAATTTAGTATCTGGCTCAGACAATGTCGGAATTGGTGTTTGGGCTCAACGTGACGCAGTTGCAACCATAAGAAACGTTGCCGTTGGGGTTGCCGCAATGAGAGACAACGTCGCGCAAACCCATAACGTCGCAGTAGGTTATCTAGCATTGGGTTATGCGAGCGATAGTACCACTCCCGTGGAGTCATATAATACAGCTGTCGGTTACTCTGCTCTTCGTGGTGCAACCACAGGAAGTAATACTGGTATCCAGAATACTGCTGTGGGAGCAGACTCTTTGCGCAACAATACTTCAGGCGCGGACAATACAGCCGTTGGTCACTGGGCTCTACGGGACAATACGTCTGGATATAAAAATACAGCAGTGGGACAAGGCGCCCTTGCGCTTAACACAACGGGCCTCAGTAACACTGCGGGTGGTTACGGATCACAGACAAACACAACCACAGGTAGCTACAATACATCATTTGGTAGGCTTTCTGCCTTTGAAAATACAATAGCATCATTTAATGTTGCTATTGGTCATGGTTCTTTACAGTTTGGTAAAGCTATGACTGCAAATACAGCGGTTGGAACCTATGCTATGTTCAATGCGAATGATACTGGCACGGCTGGTTTTGGTTATAACACTGCCCTCGGTTATGAAGCTCTTAAAGGGGGTCCAACACCATCTGCCAATACAGGTGTCCAAAATACTGCCATTGGTGTTTGGTCTCTGAAAAGCGCAACAACTGGTCAGAAAAATACGGCGGTTGGGCTCGAAGCCCTCGAAAACTTAACAACAGGACAAAACAATACTGCGTTAGGTATGAATGCCGGTGATGCAATCACAACAGGCCAGAATAATATCATGCTCGGAAAAGATGCAAACGTATCTGCAGCGGGCGCGTCGAACGAGCTGAATATTGGAGACACTCTATTTGGTAATCTCAGCAATGGTAAAGTCGGTGCCGATGAATTTTGTGATGCAAGCCTTGCAAACTGTTTCACGGCAGCATCAGTTGCTGGCGGCGCAGGCGCAGGTGCCATTAATGATCTAAGTGATGGTTACGCAAATTATACATCTAACAATATCTTCTTAGGGCAAAATGTAGGAAATGGCGGCACTACAACAGGGGATGATAATATTGCCATTGGTAGAGATACCTTGCCAGTCAATACAACAGGTAGTGAGAGCATAGCAATTGGTATTGAATCCTTAAGATTAAACACAACAGGTTATCAAAACATTGCGGTTGGATTCAAAGCATTAGAAGCCAACACATCAGGTTTTACAAATGTTGCGATTGGAAGAAATACCTTAAACGATAATACAGTAGGACGCGATAATATTGCCATTGGTGATAATACAGCGTGGAAAAACACGACAGGTATTCGATTAACAGCCGTTGGCGCAAGAGCCTTAGCCGCAAACACGACAGGAAAGGACAACGTTGGATTTGGCGCACAAACACTGTTTTACAATACGGTAGGTGTAGAAAATTCAGCTGTAGGAAATCACGCATTAATGAATAGCACAGGAAGTTGGAACTCTGCTTTTGGTGCGTTTGCCATGAACAAAAATACAAGTGGTAATAACAATACTGGAATAGGGAGATTTGCGTTGTACGATAATACAACAGGAAGTCGCAACGTCACCCTTGGTCATGACTCTGGTCAAAATGTAACCTCTGGAAATGATAATATTCTTATTGGTTATAAAGTTTCAGAAAACTTAACAACAGGTAGTAACAATATTATTATTGGTCCTCTGGGTACAAACACGCCAACCGCAACATCGTCCAATGCCTTAAATATTGGTAATGTCATTAAAGGTGATTTATCTGCCAACTATGTTCAAATTGACAATACGCTTAACATTGTTGGTCAAGCAGGAGCAGCGCCAACATTTGCAGACTTAAATGACCTTGATGACGTGAATACATCCGGTGTCGCAACCAATGACTGTTTAAAATATAACGCAGGAACTTGGTTTGATCAGGGTTGTACAACCAGCTTCTCGGATGAACGTTTGAAAGACATTGCGGGCGATTATAAAAAAGGCCTAAAAGAAATTATGGCGCTTCACACCGTGGAATATAAATATAAGAAAGATAATCCATTACAACTTGATTCAAGTGTCGCGCATAAAGGATTTATCGCGCAAGAAGTGCGTGAAGTATTCCCAGAAGCCGTTGCCGAGGGTACGAAAGGTTATCTTGAACTAAACACAGACAGCATTAATGTTGCCATGGTCAACGCGGTACAAGAATTAAAAGCTGACAATGATAACCTTCGTGCAGAGTTAAGTGAACTTAAAGCAAGCAATGCTGAAATCTTAAAAGCCATCGACAGCATCGGTGCCAAGGTTGGGTATTTTGATGCAAACCGTAACCCACCTTCTATGGCTAGTATCGGATTTGGAACGCTTGGCTTTTTATTCGGATTTGGGGTATTATTTGTCTATGCACGCCAAAGAAAACAAGCAGCAGCATAAATTAAAATAATAAAAATCAGAGGCTATCAAATGCACATCAAACCATTATTTCATAATAAGAAGATGAAAAAATTAGGGCTCACGGTCTTAGCACTGGGCGCATTGCTCTCTTTTTCACCACAAGCTATCGCCGCTTGTACGTCTCCTGCTGGTATCGCGGGAAGTATTATCTACAACAACAGTGAAAACTATATGCAATATTGTGACGGCACTGGATGGCTTCATATGGGCGCAGACAGAGTGACCATGTCTCAATCCCTCGTACCAGGCGGTATTGAAACAACGGGTAACACAGGTAACACCAGCAATTTAGTGGCACATTGGAAGCTAGACGAAACATCTGGTACAACGATTGTTGATAGTGCCGGTTCGCATAACGGAACGCCATATAACGGTCTGACTATCTCATCGGCAACCGCATCTGGCCAAGTTGACACATCAATGACATTCGACGGTGTTAATGATGGTATTCAAGTTCCAAACTCTCCTGAGTTAGAAAATTTTACGGCTTTTACACTCAGTGCGTGGGTGTATCCAACAGCTACTGATCCCGGAGGGGCAGGACGAATTATCAGTAAAGACGATACAGGAACCGCCGATAACTATGGATTGCTGTATGGTACATCCGAGAGAGGAAGGGTTCGAATAGCAACAAACGGTGGCGTTCAATATCAGATATTCAGTGATTCTGCGTTGCCGTTAAATGCATGGTCACATGTCGTTGGCACGTGGGATGGAGCAGACCTCCGCCTTTACGTAGGTGGCGTTGAAGCCTCAACTAGTCCATTAGCAACATCAGGAACATTAGATGCAGACGGCTCAGATTTATCCATTGGAACACATTTGTTAAGTGGTGGTATAAGAAGTTTTCCTGGGCGCCTTGACGATATCCGTATTTACAACACAGACTTATCTGCATCCGAAGTTTTAGCATTATATAATGGAGCAGCCCCCTCTGGCGGTGGCGTTGCCAATGGTTTAGTTGGTCATTGGAAATTGGATGAAACATCTGGGGCAACTGTTTATGATGTTTCCGGTAGTGGTAATCATGGCGTATGGGATGAAGGATCATCTGGGGATGATGAAATATCTAATGATACCGTAACTGGTACAATAGATGGTGCGCTTGAATTTGATTCCACAAAAGATTGGATTACGACCGATCTAAGTGTTGGTGGCTTACCCAATAAAACCTATGCAGGATGGTTTTATTGGACTGCTGACAATCAATGGCAAACAATGATTTTAGAAGGAGAATATTTTAATGCTTCCAAATATGTTGGTTTGAGCATAACAGGGACAGATTTCAGTCGGCAAATTGGTTTATATCAATCATACGGCGCTACTGGTAGCACCAATTTATATTGTTTATCAGGTTATATTCCCCCTTTAAATCAATGGATACATGTATCCGCTACAATTGACAAAGGAAATGACGTTGCCAAAATTTTTATTAATGGAAACCTTGTTAAAACATGTAATGACAGCATGGATAGTAAAACATTTTATGATCCCGTTAATTTTGGCGTAACAATGTCATCTAAAGGAGATGGCGGAAGCGATCTTGGTGGCATTTTCTGGGGGTATATGGATGATATCCGCGTCTATGACCGTACTTTAACAGACACTGAAATATCAGAAATCTATGATAGCAATATTATAAGTGACCTCATCCATCATTGGAAATTGGATGAAACATCAGGCACAACAGCGACTGACTCTGTTGGTAGCAATAATGGTACATTATCAAGCGGGCTTAATGCAGGAAATGATTTTCACAGTGGTAAAGTCAGTTACGCCCTCGAATTTGATGGGGTGGATGATTATATTGCAACAACACCTGTCTTAACCAATATGATGGGCGCTAGTGATGACTTTACCACAAGCTTCTGGTTCTATGGATATGACATTACAAATAATTTTAAAAATAGAATTTATTCCGAAGGACAAAACGGACCAGACTTCATCTCAATATCCGTAAGAAACGATAGCTCAGACGTACTAGAAATTGGGATTACAGACACGGGTAATGGCTACGGTTCTACTTCTGCTATTGGCACCACAGCCTTAGTGTCCAACCAATGGTACCACGGTGCGATCGTAAAAAATGGGACAACGTATACAGTCTATTTAAACGGATCCGTAGATGGAACCACAAGCTTTATTCACAACCCCGCTGGCATTACGAATGGTGCTATAGGTAAATTAAATAGGGAAGCATACGATACGACCGACTACCCTTTCGACGGACTCATTGATGATTTCAGAATTTATAATCGTGCCTTAAGTGCCGTAGAAATTCAAGCTATTCATGACAATGAAAATAAAGGGCTTATCCGTCATTGGCGCCTAGATGAAACAACAGGTACCACCGCCTTTGATTCCAGCCAGAGCAGTGACCACGGCACCATGACAGGTAGTATGACCGCCGCCAGCGAAACCATCACAGGGAAAATAAGCGATGCGATGGATTTTGATAATGATAATGACCTTATCTCAACCACACCCACCGTATGGAACAGAACAAATTATTCGATCTCCGCATGGTATAAAAAAGATAATCTAACCGACAATGGAATAATTTATGCTGAATCACAGAGTGCTGGTGGTGCCGCCAACGGTTACGTAACATTACACAGCGATGGAACTAGCGCTGGGGGCACCAATGCGATTGATTTTCGTGTTGATGACGATATTAGTAGTAATTATGTTTTTCAAGGTCCCCCGCAAACTCTCACAATAGGGCAATGGTATCATGTTGTCGTAACGCGCGATAATGAAGACTATAAGATATATCATGACGGCGCGTTGGTTGATAGTGCCGTAATAGGTAGACGAACGCATAAAGGTATTGACCGTGGCTCTATAGGAGTATTTCATTTTGGAGGGAACTACGGTAGCAAGAAAGACGGTGGAATCGATGATTTACGCCTTTACGATTACACACTATCTGCCTCCGAAGTGGCCGACCTATATAATAATACCACCTCAAGTGTTAGCGGAAGTACGCCAAGTGGCATTTACGGCCCAACGTCTGGCCTTGTTGCCTATTGGCCATTAGATGAAACATCTGGCACAACCGCCGTCGAATTAATCAGCGGCAATAACGGCACAATGACAGGCGGCCTGACAGGCGCGGATACAATAAACGCCCCCATATCAACAGGATTAGATTTTGAAGACAGCACAAACTCACAACGTATTAATATGGGGAACGTATTGAATTTACCATCTAGTGCCATAACAATTTCTGCATGGATAAAACCAGAAAGTGTTAATCATCCAGATTCAATTTTAGATAATTTCATATCAAATCAAGGTTATCGCCTTATCTTAGCAGACAACGGCGGCAGCGGTGGGCCTGAGTTAGCATTTGACATTCGAGATGCCTCAAGCGCTTTTGATTATATCGTTACATACTCTTCCCCAAACGGCAGCATCTCTTTAGGGGAATGGCAACATGTCACAGCCACACATGATGGCGGTGCAAATGCAAAATTGTATATCAATGGTATAGAAAAGGCTTCAACAAGCTCTTTTAGTGTCACAAGAGCCACAGGATCTGCAAACCTTTATATTGGGTATTCGCAAAATAATAACTCATACTTTGATGGTGGTATAGACGATGTTAGGTTATATGATCGCGTTTTATCTCCTGCAGAAGTGACTGAATTATACGTCACAACAGGTACGAATGCAGAAGTGCGCCCATTTGCTGGAACGACAGATGGGCTTGTTGGATATTGGAAGCTAGATGAAACTAGCGGTACAACGGCCATCGAACTAATAAACAATAACGATGGCGTTATGACAGGTGGCCTTACAGGTGCAGATACAATAACCGGTAAAAATAAAGGCGCGCTTCAATTCAATGGTACAACGGATTATATCTCAGTTCCCGATACGGATGAACTCAATCCAGATGCATGGACATTATCGAGCTGGTTTAAAGTCGATGCCTTAAGTGCAGATGGCACACAAATGATTATTGAAAAAAGTGAAGATACAAACGCTTCAAATCAACGAGATTATAGTATGCAATTTAATCAACCTGAAAATAGTTTGCGCTGTTATTATCAATCCGCGTCGGGAGTTGATGGTATCACTAATGATGTTAATAATTCTGTTGTAGTGGGACAATGGTATCATGGCGCTTGTGTTTATAATGCAACAAATAATACCCTCACAGCGTACCTGAATGGCGCTCAATTAACGCAAAAAAATGTTGCGGGCATTATACCACCCAAAACAGATGGCAAGATCAATATTGGTGCTGCGCAATATAAATTAACCCCTATAAATGATGAATTTGTTGGCGCAATTGATGATGTGCGGATTTATAACCGCCCCCTTTCTGCCGCCGAAATTGCTGAAATTTATAATCAAGAATGTGACGCTGGTGATGTGCAATACAATACAACCACCAATCAAATGCAATATTGTAACGATGCGCATTGGGTTGGTATGGGCAAAACAGGTAACGGCGGTGGTGGTTGTACGTCACCAACGGGTGTCGCGGGTGATATGGTGTACAACACAACCCACAATGTCATGCAATATTGCGAAGGTGATAGCTGGGTTGGAATTGGGAAATAGATTTTCATCATTGCGAGGAAGCCTTCTTTGGCTGACGCGGCAATCCATTTTAACCTAGAGATAGATTGCTTCGCTGATGCCCAAAATAAAGAACCACTTAGCGAAGTTATCCGCCTGAACATTTTAAAAATGGCCTAATTTAATTTCAACCCTAAGCACTTTTAAAAGTCCCCTCCTTCTTTCCAAATAGGATTTTTGAGATCATCTAGCATTGCGTCATGGGCCGCTTGCTCATCATCACTGATTTTAAAAATGCGTGCTTCGCGATACACTCGCTCAACTTTAACAATTTTTTCTTGCGCAGATGATTTTTTATCGCCACCCATGTCAAGACCTCGTTGGCGACCACCAAGTAACTCCAAATAAACTTCTGCTAGCAATTCAGAATCGAGCAGCGCACCATGCAGCGTTCGTGACGTATTATCAATATGAAATCGACGACATAAGGCATCCAAACTAGCAGGACTCCCTGGGAATTTACGTCGCGCAATCATGAGTGTATCAATCACACGCTTATCATCAATTTTAGGAAAGCCATAAGTTTTTATTTCAGCATTAATAAATTTCATATCAAATGAGGCATTATGCGCCACCAACTTTGCGTCATCCCCGATGAAATCCAAAAAATCACCAACAATTTCACCAAAAGTTGGCTCGTCTTTTAATATTTCATTGGTTAGTCCATGCACCGCCACCACTTCGGCAGGGACATCGCATTCTGGATTAATATATTGATGATAGGTACGCCCCGTTGGAATATGATTTTCCAACTCAATACATCCAATTTCAACCACACGGTCACCCTTGGCTGGGTCCATTCCCGTTGTTTCCGTATCAAAAACTATCTCACGCATAAGCTCTATCCTTTAAAATTCAACCATATCAAGCCATTCATTTAAGAACAAGGCTGTTTGATTTTGATAGCTTGCCAGATACTGCGCCGTATCTTTTTCTATCTGCTCTTTAGGCATGTCGTCTGTTACAAAAAATCCATCATGCACATTCGTCCATTGATCTACGATAAATTCATCGGCTTCTGGATGGAATTGGGTGGCAATCGCATTTTTACCCACGCTGTACGCTTGGTTAATATAATTATCGCTTGAGGCCAATAAAGTCGCCTGCGCGGGTAAATCAAACGTATCTTGATGCGCCTGGGTGACTTTCGTACGTACAGGGTCAAAATGGCGTAACGGGGATTTCAAACCCTCAGCGGTTAAATTCACAAAATGCCAACCTGTTTCCTTACCGTTTTGACCAACAAAAACATTTTCACCCAAGGCGCTGGCTATCATTTGTGCGCCTAAACACACACCAATCAACGGTAAATCTGCTTCTAATCGAGCTTTGATGTACGCAATTTCATTGTATAAATACGGATACTCATCCGCTTCATAAACACCCATTGGGCCACCCATAACAACCGCTAAATCATGGGCATCATAGGCAATATCTTTCACTTTATCGTCATATCCCATGACACAATCAAGTATAAAGCCACGCGCTTCTAAAACAGATTTAAATGAGCCTAAATCTTCTAATTTTTTGTGACAAACGATTAACGCCTTCATCTTAATGACTCCAATATTTTTTCTAATTTACTGTAGCTGTACGCTTTTCCCAAGCCCGTTGGGACAACAAAATCTGCCAAGGCGCATTTTTGGGCATCAGGCATTTGCGTTTCTAATATAGCGTTAAATTTATCTTGTGTCATATTAGGACGTGCCAAAACACGTTGCGCCTGAATAAACGCTGGCGCGGTTACAACAATCGTATAGTCCACGCGGTTTTGCGCGCCTGTTTCAAACAAAAGAGGAATATCTAACACAACAAAATCACGCCCCAAACGCGTCTGCGCTAAAATGAATTTTCTTTGTTCATTTTGGATAATAGGATGCAATATTGCTTCTAATTTTTGACGTTGCTGTACGTCTTTAAAAACAATTTGTCCCAAAATTTGACGATTTATCAGATGCGTTTTCTTATCCCACGCCTTAGGGAACGTCAGCGCAACGGCCTCAAATGCCTCTCCATAAGGCTTTAGTGCCTTATGTACGCTCGCATCAGAGTCATAAACAGCGCAACCCATTTGCGCCATCATCCGCGCGGCGGTTGATTTGCCCATGCCTATTGATCCTGTTAGACCGAATGTAATCATTTTTCTAATGCCAACGCCTCTAACTCACTGGTCACGTCTGGCATAATACCCGTCCATGCCTCGAAACTGGGGCGCGCCTGATGCAATAACATGCCAATGCCTGTCACAATTTCATGCCCTTTATCTTGCGCCTGTTTTAACAACGGCGTCATTAAAGGCGTGTATACAATATCCGTGACAATGGCATGATCTGGCAAAGCCGTTAAATCAATGCTCAATACATTTTGACCCACCATGCCCAATGATGTCGCATTAATCAGCAGGTCTGTTTTATAAAGTGAATTTTCTTTGTCACCCCATTCTACAATCTCTATTTTATCCGGGGACATTGCTTGCAATTCTTCTGCGCGTTTTCGGGTACGGTTTGAAAGATAAATCTTTTCGATACCTTCATTTAACAACCCGTAAATAATAGCGCGACTTGCGCCACCCGCCCCTAAAATAAACGCGCATTTATTTTCAAATTGAAAAGTAGAGTTTTCTTTTATGTTTTGAATAAAGCCAAACGCATCTGTATTTGTGCCATATAATTGACCATCTTTAATATGCACAGTATTCACCGCACCAATTTTTTTCGCATGCTCATCCACATAATCACATAACTTAAAAATATCTTCTTTAAACGGAATGGTGACATTAAAACCATTATATTTTTCTTGAATTAATTTTTTAATATTACGATTTAAATTATCAGGCTCAATTTCTATTTTTTGGTAATCACCATCTATATTATACGTATCCATCCAATGCCCATGAATAACAGGGCTCTTGCTATGTTTGATTGGATATCCAATGACGCCTGCTTTCATAATGTAAAACCTTGTGTGTCTAAGAATTTTGATAACGATAATAAAGGCATTCCTAATATTGAATGATAATCGCCTTCTACTTCCGAAAATAATCTTATTCCATATTCTTCAAATGCATAGCCACCAACGCATTGCGTTAATATATCACCTGCTTTATCACAATATTTTTTTATCTCT
Source organism: uncultured Alphaproteobacteria bacterium (assembly GCA_937941545.1). GTDB lineage: Bacteria > Pseudomonadota > Alphaproteobacteria > Micavibrionales > Micavibrionaceae. The sequence continues at coordinate 618 of CALDHI010000008.1, read as the reverse complement.
ATATCTGATAAATCTTTCATAGTTAACGCCGCGCCATTTGTGCATGAGAATAAATTTTCTTCATTTTTTATGACCGTGACAGACGAAATTAAGTAATGTGTTTTCCCCTTAAACATTTTAATTTTCTCAAACGCCTCAATTTTATTTTTTGACTTTGAAATAATTTGTCCATTAAAAATTAATATTTGGTCAGAACCAATTATATAATCTTCTTTATTTTCTTTTGAAATACTCCATGCTTTTTCATCTGCTAAGATTTGCGCAATATCATGTATTTCATTATCATGTTTTAATGAATTATTTTTAATTGTCTCTTCATCAATGTCAGCAGGCATAACCTCAAAATCATATCCTGCTTTTTTTAACATTTCTTTACGTGCAAAACTATTTGACGCTAAAATTAATTTACTCATGATCAATAACTTTCTGCGCTTGACGTCCTCGATGGCGTTGTAATAAAGAATAAATTTCAGCCGATGTTTCTTCTACTGACCTACGCGTTACATCAATAACGGGCCATTTATATTTGGAAAATAAACGCCGTGCCTGTTTGATTTCATCCTCAATGGCTTCCAAATCTAAATACTCGTTTTCACTATATTGTTTATTATCTTTATC
>CALDHI010000007.1 GCA_937941545.1 uncultured Alphaproteobacteria bacterium | reverse complement strand
TTTGCAAACAAAAATCACTCGAGAAAAACACTTTACGATTTGATCACACGATTCTTCGCATGACGTTCTGCACTTTTTCGGTTATGAACCACTTGCTTACATCCTTGCCAATGCTCGAGGGGGTACGTTTCACCGACGAGACTTTCATTATCTCTGCCAGGTCTCGAAGTATGACAATTTCGGGAGTCGTCACCGGTATGCCCACGCCTACGTCGGAGCCCGTGGAGTCGGATTCGGATTCGGATTCGGAGGGCGATGAAAAAAACGAAGGAGGTGATTTCGCTGAGGAAGAAGGTGAAGATGAAGAGCAGGAAGGCGACTGCCTCCCATCGCTGGGTGCAGAAGGAGAATCCAAGCCAAAGTTCATCACGAGGCTCTTGGTTGACGAAGAAATGGAGGTCGGTGACGATGCCGGAGACGATGCCGGAGACGATGCCGGAGACGATGCCAGAGACGATGCCAGAGACGATGCCGGAGACGATGCCAGAGACGAAACCATGACTGTACGTATTGCATTGAAAAATGCGATGTCTGAAGAAATGCGCAATGACGATGATGTTTACATGATGGGCGAGGAAATCGCTGAATATAATGGCGCGTATAAAGTGACCGAAGGTATGTTGGATGAATTTGGCGCACGCCGTATCATTGACACGCCAATTACCGAGCATGGATTTGCGGGTGTTGCCGTGGGATCAGCGATGAACGGTTTGAAGCCGATTGTTGAGTTTATGACATTTAACTTCGCTATGCAGGCGATTGACCATATAATTAATAGTGCGGCAAAAACGCTCTATATGGCGGGTGGTCAGTTAGGGTGTCCGATTGTATTCCGTGGGCCAAATGGTGCGGCAAGTCGTGTGGGCGCGCAACATTCACAATGCTATGCCTCTTGGTATGCCCATGTACCAGGCTTGAAAGTTGTTAGTCCGTGGAGCGCCGCAGATGCGTACGGCTTAATGAAGGCGGCTATTCGTGACCCTAATCCGATTATCTTCTTAGAAAATGAGCTGATGTATGGTCAGAGCTTCGAAGTTCCGACGGACAAGGATTACGTTATTCCAATTGGTCGTGCGAAGATTGAGCGTGAGGGCACAGATGTTACAATCGTGGCGTTCTCTATCATGGTTGGTAAAGCCTTGGAAGCCGCGGAGAAGCTAGCGGAGCAGGGCATTGAGGCGGAAGTCATTAACTTGCGTACTATTCGCCCGCTTGATCGTCATACAATTCTTGAAAGTGTTAAGAAGACAAATCGTATTGTGTCTTGTGAAGAAGGCTTCCCCTTTGCCGGTATCGGTGCGGAAATCGCCGCGCTTATTGGTGAACATGCATTTGATTATCTTGATGCGCCATTGAAACGCGTACACGCGGCAGATGTGCCGTTGCCTTATGCAGCAGGCTTAGAGAAGCTAGCTCTTCCCCAAACCGAACAAATCATCCACGCCGCGAAAGAGGTTTGTTATAAATGATTTTGTTTAAGTTAATTGGACAGTTAACTGTCTTAAGCCAAGTCCTGGTGCGAAGCGGCAATCTGGCCGTACAATTGACGGGTTTGTTGTGTGGTAAGTTTGCTTCCGGGCGTAATGTTGTTTGCTGCATAAAATTGACTTGTAATTGTATCACCGTCTTGGTTTCCCAATGCGTTCAGTTCAGCGGTAAGCCTATTGAGTCGCTCTTCTGGGGTAGTGCCAAAAAGTTTTCTCATTATATTCATGACGTAAATCTCTCTATTTTTAGATTATCTTCATACAATATAAGAGTATTAAAATCATTTTGTAAATATAATAAGAGGTCTATTTATGCCAATTAAAATTTTAATGCCTGCTTTGTCGCCGACAATGACCGAGGGAAATCTAGCCAAATGGCATAAAGCCGAGGGGGATAGTGTTGAATCAGGTGATGTTATTGCTGAGATTGAAACGGATAAAGCCACGATGGAAGTAGAAGCGGTTGATGAAGGTGTTATTGGTAAGATCCTCATTCCTGCGGGTACAGATAATGTGAAGGTAAACCAGCTTATTGCTGTGTTACTTGAAGAGGGCGAAAGCGATAATGATATGGCGACGATGTTGAGCGGTGATGATAAGCCCTCTGCGCCAGCGCCCGAGAAGACTGAAACTAAGCAAGAAAAGGCGAAGCCAATGCAAGCACAAGTAACACCATCAGGCCAATCAGGTAATCGCATATATGCCTCTCCCTTGGCGCGCCGCATTGCAAACGATCAGGGCGTGGATTTATCTCAAGTGACAGGAACTGGCCCGCGCGGTCGTATTGTCAAAATGGACATTGAAGGCTTTAAGGGCGTTGCAAATATTGCACAACCAAGCGTTTCTAATAGCGCGCCTCAACCAACGGGTGATCAGAAAATCAATGAATTTGGAATGGTTTACGAAGAAATCCCAAACAATAACATTAAGAAAATTACGGCGCAGCGTTTGGTTGAATCTAAGTCTACTGTTCCACATTTTTACCTGAGTGTTGATTGCCAGATTGATGAGCTGATGCGTACACGTAAAATGATGAACGAGCAGGGCGCGAAGCTAAAAGAGGGTGGTTATAAATTATCCGTTAATGATTTCGTCGTCAAAGCTTGTGCGAATGCGCTTAAGGCTTACCCTGCCGCCAATGTATCTTGGACAGATGAGGCGGTGCGTCAGTATTTATCTAGTGATATTTCTGTTGCTGTTTCTACGCTTAATGGCTTGATTACGCCGATTGTTAAAAACGCGGAGAATAAAGGCTTAAAAGAGATATCCGCCGAAGTCAAAGATTTGGCAGGTCGAGCGCGTGAGGGCAAGCTGAAACCAGAAGAATTTATGGGTGGGACATTCAGTGTGTCAAATCTTGGTATGTTTGGTATTAAAGACTTTAAAGCTATTATCAACCCACCGCAGGCTTGTATCTTGGCTGTTGGTGCAGGAGCGCAGCAACCATACGTCTCAAACGGTGAAGTAAAAATTGGCACATTTATGACCTGCACGCTTTCTGTCGATCACCGCGCCGTTGATGGCGCCGTTGGAGCGGAATATTTACAGGTACTTAAAACCTACATAGAAAACCCAGCGGCGATGCTGCTTTAGATAATGTTTATCGAAAACATATTAAATAACTTTGGAGCTATTACATTTTCACAGGTAATAGGCTTTATTGCTTTAATTATAACTGTAGGTTCTTTTCAAATTTTATCTCAAAAAGGAATGTTTGCTGGTAGAATATTAGGCGATGTCTTTTGGGTAATACATTATCTTATGATTAGTGGCCTGACAGCGGCTTTTTCAATAGTAGTGGGGATGATACGAACAATTTTAATTGTTTTTTGGAATTCAAGATCAAAAATTTTTGTCATTCCAATCTCTATATTTGTAGTTTTTATATTCTGTTATTTATTGCCAGAACAGAGTTTATTTAAATATGTTCCGTTTTTGGCATTTATTTCAAACTCTGTTTCACAATATTACCATGATAATTTCATGAAATGTCGTTCTATCATGATTTTTTCACCAATTATGTGGTTTATTTATGCACTTTATATTGGCTCTTATGGTGGACTTATAGTAAGCATATTGATGTTTTTATCACATGTAATAGGTATGTTTCGTTATATTTTTAAAAAGAAAAAGGAATTAACAGTTTAATGGATATCACAATAATTTACGCCACTATCGGCTTCCTCTTGGCCTCATATTCGGTTATTGGGAATGACTCAGTCCAAACATTAGGGACGTTTATTGCGTCGAATACTAGAATTTTCAAATGGTATTGGTTGTGGCTGGCGGCGAGTGTTGTGCTCGCTTTCACTATTGCATACGGTTGGTACACGCATGATGGTGATATCTCTTATGGACGACTTGACCGCATCCCGCCTATTGAAATTCAATGGTATCATGCGGCGGCGCCTGCCTTGCTGGTGTTACTGACACGTACAGGGATACCTGTTTCTACAACTTTCTTGGTGTTGTCCGTGTTTGCCTCAACCGTCGTCCTTGAAAAGATGTTAATGAAAAGTGTTGTGGGATATGGCGTTGCGGCCATTACAGCTTATGTCCTATGGATTGTTTTATCTAAGTTTATTAACGAGAAGTTCAATACAGTCAAAAAAGGTCATCGTGTTTATTGGCGCACCGCGCAATGGTGTGCCACGGGCTTTCTATGGTTCTCATGGCTCAGTCACGATATGGCGAACATTGCTGTTTATTTGCCACGTCAGTTACCTGTTGAGATGTTAATTGGTGTTATTGCTATCCTCGTATTTTGGCTCGCTGTTATTTTCAGAACTAAAGGTGGTAAGATACAGAAGATTATTTTGGAAAAGACAGGCTCACGTTTTATACGCTCAGCTACGATCATTGATTTAATCTATGCTTGTTTGCTAGTGTTCTTTAAAGATTGGAATAATATCCCAATGTCCACCACATGGGTGTTTGTTGGGTTGCTAACGGGGCGTGAGCTGGCGATTGCAACCGTGCATCGTAAAGAATATAAATTAGGTTACGTGTTTCCTTTAATAGGGAAAGATTTTTTAAAAATGATGGTGGGATTGGGCGTGTCTGTTGCCTTGGTCTTGGCTATCCATTACTTCGTAAATCCAGAATAAGGGAATTATTATGAGTGAAACAAATTTTGATGTGATTGTTATTGGTGGTGGACCAGGGGGATATGTTGCGGCTATTCGCGCGGCGCAATTGGGCATGAAGGCGTGTGTTGTCGAGGCGAACCATTTGGGCGGTATCTGTTTAAATTGGGGCTGTATACCGACGAAGGCGCTGTTGCGCTCAAGTGAAATCAACCATTTGCTTAATCATGTCAGTGATTTTGGGTTCACAATCAAAGAGTTCTCGTTTGACATTAAGAAAGTGGTTGAGCGTAGCCGCGGCGTCGCAACGCAGCTTTCTGGTGGTATCGGGCATTTATTAAAGAAGAACAAAGTCGCCGTGTTTGATGGTTTTGGTAAATTGGAAGGCAAGGGTAAGGTTAGCGTTTCCAAAGATAATAAGCCCGTTGCAAGCCTAACGGGGAAGCATATCATTATCGCGACTGGTGCGCGAGCGCGCGTTATTCCGGGGATGGAGCCTGATGGCAAACAAATCTGGACATATAAAGAAGCGATGGTGCCAACCGAAATGCCTAAATCTATTTTAGTGGTGGGTTCTGGCGCGATTGGGATCGAATTTGCTTCATTCTACCGCAATATGGGCGCAGAAGTGACCGTTGTGGAGATGATGGATCGCGTTATGCCTGTTGAGGACGCAGAAATTTCTGATTTCGCACAAAAACAGTTTAAAAAACAGGGTATGACCATCATAACAGGTGCGAAAACGTCTAAAATTGAAAAATCAGCGAAGAATGTGACTGTTCATGTGGAGAAAAATGGTAAAACTGAGAAGATTACTGTTGAAAAAGTCATTATGGCGGTCGGCATTGTTGCAAATACTGAAAACATGGGGCTTGAAAACGTCAAAGGCGTTAAATTAGACCGTGGCCATATTGTGACGGATGGGTACATGAAGACGGGTGAGGCGGGAGTTTATGCCATTGGTGATGTTTGTGGTGCGCCGTGGTTGGCACACAAGGCTTCGCATGAAGGTGTGATTTGCATTGAGAAAATCATGAACCAAAAAGACGTACACCCGATTGTGAAAACTAATATTCCGGGGTGTACATATTGTATGCCACAAGTGGCAAGTGTGGGCCTGACTGAGGCCGCCGCGAAAGAATCGGGACATAAGTTCAAAGTTGGTCGTTTTCCGTTCATGGGCAATGGCAAGGCAATTGCGCTCGGTGAACCTGAAGGTATGGTTAAGACCATCTGGGATGATAAGACTGGAGAATTGCTCGGCGCACATATGATTGGCGCAGAGGTTACGGAGATGATTCAGGGCTATGTGGTTGGTAAAACGGCGGAGCTGGTCGAAGCCGATTACATGCATACCATTTTCCCACACCCTACATTGTCTGAGATGATGCACGAAAGCGTGTTGGATGCGTACGGGAAGGTTATTCATTTTTAGTTGACATAACTGCTTTATGCGGTTATGTTTGTCTTATGTCAGTCAAAGATTTTATAACAGAATTTAATAATTTAACCGCTCCCGCAGAATATTCGGATAGTATATCTAATAGTGAATGGTCATGTATTCGCCGAATATTTGGTGGATGCGTACTAACTGAGTTGGAGCCTTCTGATGAAAATTCGGTTTTATTAGGTCTTATTCAATCTACACAAAAGGGCAAAGGTCTAGGATCCAGCGTTGCTTTTAAAGCAGCGGCAACGTTACAAGATCTAGCAAATAAACATCAAATCAGTTTAAGAGCAGATATCACACCAACGGATGGGCAAATCACACCTGAAAGATTACAAATTTTGGCGCATAGGGCTGGATTTGAGACAGTCAATACCACACAAATTGATGGGGCGAATGCATATCATGTCGTTTATCATCCTAAATCACCATAAACGAACAAAGAATGTTTTGATCTTTTGTTCTGGCGTGATAAAAAACAACTATGACATATAACACAGAATTATTAGATCGCGCGAAGCGCCACCCTGAGAAGCAAAAGCGAGAAGACCGTCCTATGGGTAAAAAGCCTTCGTGGATTCGCGTCAAAGCGGGGCAGGGTAAAACCTATAAAGAAACGCTTGATGTCGTTAAGGGCTTGAAGCTGACGACTGTGTGTGAGGAGGCGGGCTGTCCGAATATCGGCGAGTGTTGGGATAAGAAGCACGCAACCTTTATGATTATGGGTGAAGTCTGCACGCGGGCGTGTTCGTTCTGTAATGTGGCGACAGGTAAGCCAGAGGCGCTTGATAAGTATGAGCCATTGCGCATTGGGGTTGCGGTTGAAAAAATGGGCTTGAACCATATCGTGATTACGTCCGTTGACCGTGATGATTTAAAAGATAGTGGTTCGAACCATTTTGTTAAGACGATTGAGGCTATACGTTTCAAAGCGCCGAATACGACGATTGAGATTTTGCCCGGTGATTTTCGTGGAAAGATTGAAGATATTGACGCGGTGGCAACGGCGAAACCTGATGTGTTTAATCATAATCTTGAGACTGTGCCGCGCCTTTACCCTACTATTCGCCCCGGAGCGCGGTATTTCCGAAGCTTGCGGTTACTTCAACGTGTGAAAGAAATTGATCCCACGATTTTCACCAAATCTGGCCTGATGGTCGGTTTAGGTGAAACACGAGAGGAAATTGCGCAAGTCATGGATGATATGCGCGCCGCCGATATTGATTTTATTACGATAGGGCAATACCTGCAACCGACGCCAAAACATGCGCCTGTCATACATTTCTGGACACCAGAAGAGTTTGAAGGCTTAGAGAAAATGGCGAGAAGCAAGGGATTTTTGATGGCAAGCTGTACGCCTTTAACACGCTCCAGCTATCACGCAGGCGATGATTTTGCCAAGCTGCGTGTTGCGCGAGCGGAGAAACTAGCTAAAGTAAGTTAACAATGGAGGCTATTTCCACAGCAGTGACGCTGGTTGTATTGTTTTCAGCATTGATTCACGCTTCATGGAATGCGGTGTTGAAGTCAGGCTCTCAAAAGCTGATTGATGCAACTCTAATGTCATTTTTTGGCGGTATTTTTTGTTTTATCGCTATTATGTTTCTTCCAATTGTAAACGTGGCAGCTTGGCCATATATCATATCATCAGCCATTATTCATGTGGTGTATTTTGTCTGTCTTGCCAATGCTTATAAGCATAGTGATTTGAGCCATGCTTACCCTCTTATAAGAGGAATGGTTCCACCTTTCGTTGCGTTGTTTGCATTTTTAATTATTGGAGAAGAGCTGTCATTAGCAGTTTTGGGCGGTATTTTTTTAATTAGTATTGGTGTTTTATTACCGGGAAAATTAAATAAGGGTGAAATTACTTTGAAATCTACTCTGTACATAGCCTCCACGGCGGCGTGTATAATAGCTTATACTATGGTTGATGGTACAGGAGTTCGCTTAAGTGGCAATGCGGCTTCGTACGTTACATATATGTCATTTATTGAAGCGATTATTTTAGTTGTTGTAATGTTGTTCTATATTGGAAAAAAAGATATTTTGTCTTATGCTTCGAGCAGGTGGATGCTGTGTGCCATTGCTGGAATAGCATCGATACTTGGCTATGGTCTTGTCTTATGGGCAATGAATCAAGCCCCCATCGGTGTTGTATCCGCCTTAAGAGAGACCTCAATTATATTTGGAACATTGATAGGTATTTACTTTTTCAAGGAAAAATATGGTAAAAAAAGACTTCTTACGGCGTTGTTTATTTGCCTTGGTGTATTCCTTATTAAGATGTATTAAATATTATGCTCTCTCACGTTGAACAAAAGATATTGCCTTATACAGCCCAGCAGATGTTTGATCTGGTGGCGGGGGTAGATGAGTATGAGGATTTTGCGCCGTGGTGCGTGGCCAGCCGTATTAACAGATGGGATGGCGAGGATGTATTCTATGCAGATTTAATTGTGGGTTATAAGGTCTTTCGGGAGAAGTTTTCATCGAAAGTGATATTAAATAACCCCAAAGAAATCTCGATTGAATATCAAGAGGGGCCGTTGCAAAACCTGACCAATCATTGGGTTTTTACGGATAACGAGGATGGGGCGTGTACGATTGATTTTTCGGTGCATTTTGAATTTAAAAATGGCGCGTTACAGGCCTTGGCTAATATGTTTTTCAACGAAGTGGTGAAGCGTATGATTAATGCGTTTGAGGCGCGAGCTAAAGAAGTTTATGGAGAGGCTAATCTTTCAAGTTCTCAAGAATAAATTCTAAAGCTGTTTCAACCGTTTGTTCGCGAATGTAAGCGCGCCCATTGTTTTCAAAGTGACATTCTTTGGCTGTGGCTTTGTCACTAATTGCACATCCAATATAAACCAACCCTACAGGTTTTTCTTCAGTTCCGCCCGTTGGGCCAGCGATTCCTGTGACGGAGAGGGCTATTCCTGCTTGTGAATTCTTCAGTGCGCCTTGTGCCATTGCAATGGCGGTTTGTTCGCTGACGGCGCCGTATGTGTCTAATGTTTCAAGGGAGACACCTAAGCAATCCATTTTGGCTTGGTTTGAATAGGTGACAAAGCCACGGTCAAAATAAGCAGATGAGCCACTTTCGGCTGTTATGGCGGCGGATATAAGTCCGCCTGTACAGCTTTCAGCCGTGGCAATCATCATGTCACGTGTTTTTAACTTCGTGAAAATCTCTTGGATTATAGCGCTATATCCATCCGACATAACGCAATCCTATCATTACAATTGCAGCGAAAATGCCCGCGACAACATCGTCAATCATCACGCCAAATGCCCCTTTATACTTTTTATCGAGCCAGCCAATGGGGAAAGGCTTAATGATATCAAAAAATCTAAATAATACAAAGGCTAAGCCTATGGACAAAGGTGTGAGTAGCGCAGGAATAAGCGCAATCCAGAGGCCGACGGCTTCGTCAATCACAATCATGCCGCTATCTTTTTCGCGTACCATGGTTTCAAAATGTTTAGCCGCCCAAAGTCCAACGAAAAAGAAAATGATAGAGGCAATAATAAGAGCGGGTATTCCGCCGACCACCATAAGGATCATACCGAATGGCAACGCACCCAGCGTACCCCACGTGCCCGGAGCGGGTTGCATAAGGCCTGTGCCACACCATGTGGCTACCCATGTGGCGGGGTGTTTAAAGTCTAATCGTCTAAGGGTGTCGCTGTTTTTGAGTTTTATCATGATGTGATTTTAGCAGGGGATTTGAACGGTGGCTATAGCTTGGCAAGCAATACCTTCTTTTCGTCCCGTGAAACCGAGCTTTTCAGTTGTGGTGGCTTTTATACTGATGCGCGATTTATCGAGGGTTGTTATCTCGGCTATGCGCTGTTGCATTGCATCACGATGGGGGCCAATCTTTGGCTCTTCTGCCATAATTGTTACATCAATAAAATTTACTATAACATTGTTTTCACTCAATAAATCTATCGTATGGCTTAAGAAATGAGCGCTATCCATATCTTTCCATTGCGGGTCAGATGGAGGAAATAACGTGCCAATATCACCCTTGTTAATTGTCCCTAATAGGGCGTCAGTGATGGCATGAAGCACAACGTCTGCGTCAGAATGTCCAGCGAGCGCATATTCATGTTCAATATGAATGCCGCCCAGCATTAGTTTACGCGCTGTGGTCTCTCTTTCAAATGCGTGAACATCAAAGCCAGATCCAACGCGCGTTTCGTAAGTGTTTGTCATTATTTTATTTGCCCATTCAAGGTCTTCATTGGTTGTGATTTTAATATTGTGACGGGATGCAGGGATGATTTCAACTTTATGCCCTAAATCACGTACGAGCGAGGCGTCATCTGTATAAGAGGCATCATCTTTAAAGGATTCATGCGCTTTCTTTATGAGGGCAAATTGAAATGCTTGAGGAGTTTGAATGGCATAGAGCGACTCTCTGTTTAATGTTTTGTTATCTTGAACGATGCTGTCATACAAAGGGGAAGCCAACGTAGCGGCGTCATTTTTTATCATGGCCTTTAACAGCGCATCAATATCATGTCTTTGAACCATCATTCTTGCGGCATCGTGGATTAAAATGATGTCGTTATTTTCAATATGAGATAAGCTGTCTAATCCATTGTAAACGCTTTTTTTTCTTGTTTTTGATCCAGATACGAAATTGAGGTTTTTATAATGATTTTGAAGAGGGGTATAAAAATCATGATGCGCCTCATCAATAATGATTGTGACGCTTAGCAGGTCATAATGATTGTAAAATTTATCTAGAGTATGCTCGAGAACAGTTTTGCCCATGATTTTGATATATTGTTTTGGTATATCATTGCCAATACGTGTCCCTAATCCAGCGGCGGGAATCAATAGGTGAAAGGCAGGTAAAGCGTTGTTGATAGTGTCTTTTGACATATTTATAAAACTTGATTTTCTAAGCAATATAGTGAATAGTAACGTCATGATTTCTACTATATTAATAAAGATAAATACACTTAAATTATAAGTCTTAAAGCTGCCAAGCTACATGAAACAAAAAAGCACCCTTGAAAATAACGGCAGACCTCACAATTCATATGGAATTATGAAGGGGTTTCTTGATGCATTTTTAGGGCCTAAAGGACGTTTAGACGGTATTCGACGTGGGTTTAAAGCGAGAAGCTGGAGTACGAGGCTGTCTTTTTTGCTGATCTTTGCCGCCATCATTAGTGGCTTTGCAACCTATGCGGCATTGACTGAAGCGCCACCATTTGGGGATAATCCTAAAACGGTTATCTGGTTGCTTAATATTGATCTCATTATCTTACTAACGCTGGCGACACTTATTGCACGTCGTGTCATAGTGATATGGAGCGGCCGTAAACAAAATATAGCAGGCTCACATCTGCATGTACGCCTTGTGCTAATTTTTGGTGTTATGGCGGCATTGCCTGCGATTATTATGGCAGTCTTTTCTTCCTTCTTCTTTTATTTTGGTGTTCAGACCTGGTTCAGTGAGAATGTTAAAACGGCGATTAAGGACTCCCAAATTGTGGCTGAGGCCTATTTGGAGGAGCATCAACAGCTTATTAAAGCTGATACGTTGGCGATGGCAGGAGATATTAACCGTCAAAATTTATTTATGTTCGGCTCCCAAGAAGCAACGGAGAAGGTTTTGGATACACAGAGTTTGTTCCGAAATTTGATTGAAGCGATGATTTTTGATGAGTCGGGTGAAATTATTGCGCGTTCAGGTTTGACGTTTACGCTTACCTTTGAAAACGTGTCTGATTATCTGTTGGAGCGAGCAAAGGACGGCGAAGTTGTTGTTCTAACAAATGAGAGCGATGATCGGGTGCGGGCATTGGTGCGTCTTGATGGTGTTGCGGATAATTACCTTTTTGTGGGACGTCAGGTTGATGCGTCTGTGTTGTCACACGTGGCCTCTACGCGTGAAGCCACGGATAAGTATAACCAGCTTGAAGGGCAATATGCTGGGCTTCAAATTACGGTCACGATGATTTTCTTGGTAGTTGCTATGCTCCTTCTTATGGCGGCGATGTGGATTGGTATTGTGTTGGCGCGTCAGCTTGTCACGCCTATCAGTACGCTTATTTCCGCCTCTGATCGTGTACGAGCGGGCGATTTGACGACACGTATTCCAGACCAAACGCGTATAGAAGAGTTTGATTATTTGGCGCAATCATTTAATAGAATGACAGAGCAAATCCAACAACAGCGGAATGAATTGATAACTGCAAATAGACAATTAGATCAAAGACGACGATTAACTGAGACGGTTTTGACTGGTGTTCCTGCGGGGGTTGTTGGTGTTAATAAAAATATGAAAATAACTTTGGCCAATACGATGGCGGGGAACTTGTTTGATTGTGATAAGAACAGTCTTATTGGTCAAAATATTGCGTCAATTGTGCCAGACCTTGAACCGTTATTGAGACAGGCTTATGAGAAGCCTGATAAAATTCTACAATCTGAGTTACCGTTTATTATGAAGGATAACAATAAGTTAACTTTTATTATTCGTATTGCGATTGAATTTATTGGTGAAGCGGAGCAAGGCGCAATTTTGACCTTTGATGATATTACGGAGCTTCAATCGGCTCAACGTAAAGCGGCATGGGCGGATGTGGCGCGACGTGTGGCACATGAAATCAAAAATCCACTAACGCCCATTCAATTGTCAGCCGAAAGGTTACGCCAAAAATACCTAACTCAAATTACAGACGATCCTGAAACATTTGATATTTGTACAAATACTATTATTCGTCATGTGGCTGACATCGGGCGCATGGTGAATGAATTTTCAGATTTTGCGCGTATGCCAGAAGCAAATTTAACGCCTCATTTGATTATTGCTGAACTAAGGAGTTTAATAATTTTTGAGAAGGCGGCACATCCAGAGGTGTCATTTGATGTGGCTGGAAATGTGGCCGAGAATTCAAACTTTAAAATTCTATGTGATGTTCAGCAGATTAGACAGGCGCTAACAAATCTAATCCAAAATGCGTTAGATTCCGTGCAGCAGAATGAAAATCAACAAGGTAAAATTCGCATTATATTTTCCAATAATGATGAAGAAAATCTATGGGTGATTGTGACGGATAACGGCATAGGGTTGCCTGATAATGAAGAAGCTTCAAAATTGAGTGATCCGTATGTAACCCATAAAGTTAAAGGCACAGGACTAGGCTTAGCGATTGTGAAGAAAATCATGAATGACCATCAAGGAAAGCTTGTTATAGGTAACAATAAAACAATAACAGTGATGGAGGATTGGAATGATTTAGGGGGCGCAACAGTGGCCTTGAAAATTCCAGTGGGTGAATGGCATGAGCAAAACGAAGACTTAAAAAAGAGTGCATAGATGAATAAAGATATTTTAATTGTTGATGATGAAGCCGATATTCGTGGGCTTATAAAAGCTATTCTTGAAGACGAGGGGTATAGCGTACGCGAGGCGGCGAACTCTCAAAAGGCGATGGAAGCGATTGAAACGCAATGCCCTGATTTAGCCATTCTTGATATCTGGCTTCAAGAAAGCGATAAAGACGGTATAGAGATTTTACAAAAAATTAAAATAGATCATCCTGTGTGCCCCGTCCTAATGATTAGTGGGCATGGAACGATTGAAACAGCTGTAAATGCTATCAAACTTGGCGCGTATGATTTTATCGAAAAGCCTTTCAAATCAGATCGCTTGATTATGATGATTGGACGCGCACTTGAAGTGGCAGAGCTACGTAAAGAAAATCAATCTTTAAAAGCGAAGCATTTAGAGAAAGATCATCAGCTCTTAGGTCAATGCTCTGCGATAGAAAGCTTAATACAGCAGATAGAGAAAATCGCCCCTACTAATAGTCGTGTTCTGATAACAGGTAAGGGGGGCACGGGTAAAGAGGTCGTGGCTCAAACTATTCATAAATTGTCTGATCGACAGAATTTTTCCTTTATGACTATCAATTGCGCAACTTTAGCACCAGACAGGCTTGAGAAAGAATTATTTGGTGTTTTAGATGAACATGGGGAATACCATAAGGGTATTTTGGAGTTGGCGAATAAAGGAACTGTTTTTTTAGATGAGGTCGCTGATATGCCAGTTGAAACACAGGCAAAAATCCTGCGCGTTTTACAAGACAACGAAATTTTTCCCGTAGGCGGCAGTAAGTCTGTTTCTATCGATGTTCGTTTTTTAAGTTCCACAAATAAAAACTTGGAATCGCTCATTGAATCTGACGGATTTAGAGAAGACTTATATTATCGTTTGAATGTGGTGGCGTTAAAATTACCAACTTTAAAACAGAGAGTGGATGATATTCCCTTGCTAACAGAATATTTTTTAGCGGAGTTTGCACAACAAACGGGACAACCAAAGCGTGTGCTTTCCAAAACAGCGCTAGCAAGCTTAGAGTTATATGATTGGCCTGGCAACGTGAGGCAACTTAAGAACATGATGGAATGGCTAACGATTATGTCACCATTGCCCGTGGAGAAAAGTGAGCTTGATTTAGAAGATTTACCGCCTGAGTTTAATAGCTCAGAAGGTAAAGCGATGAACGCGCCCTCTAACTTTTTAATGCATCCTTTACGTGAGGCACGCGAGGGGTTTGAAAAAACATACCTGCAAGCGCAGATAAAAAGATTTAACGGCAATATATCAAAAACAGCAGAATTTATCGGTATGGAGCGCTCTGCGTTACATAGAAAATTAAAGACACTTGATATTTCCCTCAATGATGAGCAGGATAGTGACAGTGTAGTCAAAACATTCCCATTAAAATCAGCTTAAATTGGGAAGAGTTAGTGAAGATTGTTAAGGAAAATAAATGCGCGTAATTATATGTGGGGCAGGGCAAGTTGGTTTTAGTATTGCAGCTTATTTAGCGCGTGAAAATAATGACGTGACGGTGATTGATCAATCGCCTGAAATGATTGCACGCGTTAACATGGAAGTTGATGCTATTGGGATTGTAGGGTCAGCTTGTAGTCCAGATGTTTTAAACGCGGCAGGCGCACGCGATGCGGATATGATTATTGCCGTCACGCAAAATGATGAAGTGAATATGGTCGCCTGTCAGGTGGCGCATTCATTATTTAATGTACCTAAAAAAATTGCCCGTATACGGGATCAAGTTTTTAGAAACCCACAATGGGCAAATCTATTCAGTCGCTCGCATATGCCGATTGACGTCATCATTTCACCAGAGGTTGAGGTGGCACAAGCGGTAGATATTCGTTTATCCGTGCCGGGCACGACGACGGTAACGCCGCTGGCGGATGGTAAGCTTTATTTATGCGGTGTTATTTGTGAAGATAATTGCCCATTGGTGAACACGCAGCTTAATCAATTACCTGAACTGTTTCCTGATATGAGCGCACGCATTGTTGCCATCGTTCGTGATGGACGAAGATTTATTCCCAAAGGCAATGATCAGATGTATGTGGGGGATGAGGTTTTCTTTTTAACAGAAACGTCGTTGCTAAAACGTATCCTGGTTAGCTTTGGTCATGAAGAAAATAAAGCGCGTAATATTATTGTCGTAGGGGGCGGTAATATTGGTTTAAGCCTTGTTAAGAAAATTCAAAATTCTAACGAGAATATTAACCTTAAAATTATTGAACAAAATACAGAGCGCGCCATTTATTTAAGTGAGATTTTAGAAGATGTATTAATCCTCAATGCGTCAGGATTGGACCGTCAAATTCTTGAAGAAGCGAATATATCAGATGTAGATACATTGATTGCAGTGACTGAAGATGATGAAACCAATATTTTGGTGAGTTTACTGGCGCGTCAATATGGATGCGAGCGTGTCATTCCTTTGGTGAATAAAGAGGCATACAACTCTTTAACGGGGACTTTAGGATTGGGAGCCGTTGTTTCGCCGAAGGCGATAACGGTATCCACTATTATGCGTCATGTAAGACGGGGACGCATTCGTGCAGTTCATAATATTTTAGGTGATTTTGCCGAAATTATTGAAATCACAGCATCGGAATCAAGTAGCATTTTAAACAGGCAATTATGCGATGTTGATTTACCGAAGAATGTTTATATTTTTGCGATTATTAGGGATGAAGAAATCATATTACCCGATGCAAAGAGTTCAGTTAAAAAAGGCGATCATGTTGTTATTTTGGCGGCACGTGACCAAGCCGTAAAAGTAGAAAAGATTTTCTCAGCACAAGTGGATATATTTTAGATGGCGCGTATAATTTATTTAAATGGACAATACTTACCCGTTTCCCATGCGGCAATCTCTCCAGAGGATAGAGGGTTTCTATTCGGAGATGCTGTGTATGAGGTTGTGGCGTGTATTCACGGTCATTTGGCGGACGAGACAGGACATCTTGATCGTTTAGAGAGGTCTTTGAACGAGCTTAAGATGCGTATGCCAGTAGAACGTGAGACATTACGTTTTTTGATGCGTGAAACGTTACGTCGTAACAAGCAGAAAAACGCGGCAATTTATATTCAAATTTCTCGCGGCACCGCAAAACGTGATTTTAAATTCCCCGCCGCTGATACGCCTCAGACCTTGATGATAATTTCCTATAACCATGATTATGATAATCATGTGCTATACGAAAAAGGCTTAAAGATAAAAACATTGCCAGATATTAGGTGGCCAAGACGTGATATTAAGACCACATTGTTACTACCTCAATCATATACAAAACAGCTTGCTGTTGAAGAAGGGTATGATGACGCGTGGATGGTTGATGATGAGGGATATATTACCGAAGGCACATCAAATAATGCGTGGATTATAACACAAGATAACGAAATTATTACAAGAGGTGTCTCAACGGATATTCTAAATGGTGTAACAAGGACAGCCTTTAAAAAACTTGCAGAACCTTTAGGGTATAAAATCACAGAGTGCTCTTTCACTGCGACAGAGGCCTATGAAGCAAAAGAAGCGTTTATTTCAAGTGCAGGAACCTTTGCTGTGCCTGTTGTCAATATTGATGGGCATATTATTGCAGATGGTAAACGCGGTGAGATGTCTAAAGTCCTTCATGATGAATATCGTGCTTATGTCGAAGGACTTCGGGGACAGCAGGTATCGTGGGAGGCGGGTTTATGATTGATAATTATAAGGCCATTATCTTTGATTGGGATGGCACGTTGGTCGATACGTGTGGATTAATATTAGATGCCCATAATCATGTTCGGGCGCATTATGGTCATGCACTGTGGACTATGAAAGATTTCCTTGGGCGCGCCAGCCAATCGGCACGGGAATATTATCCCACTGTTTATGGAGATAAGGCAGATGAAGCCCAAACAATTTTATATGATTACGTTGAAGCGCATCATTTAACTTACATCAAGCCAATGGAAGCCGTTTTACAGCTTTTCAATTATATTGATAATACACAAAAGCCAATGGCGATTGTTAGTAATAAGCGTCACAAGACGCTTGAGATTGAAATGGATCACATGGGTTGGCGTGATAGATTTGAGACGGTTTTAGGGGCAGGGCAAGCCGATAAGGACAAACCAGCGCCAGACCCGTTATTAATGGCGTTGGGGCAAATGCCTTCTAAGCCTAAGATGTCTGAAATTCTATATGTTGGTGATACGGAAACCGATCTTCTTTGTGCAAAGAATTCGGGGTGTGACGTTGCGTTCGTACAATCAGATGGGCCACGCCCTGATTTAATTGAGAAATATGCACCTAAATACCATTGTCACTCTTTATTAGAGCTGATTGAGCATTTCAAAGGGGTGAAGCAGGTGGCTTAATAAAAGCTTGCGAAACACTGGTGACTCCTTTAATTAAGTAAATCTAAGAGTTTGACTGAACAAACCATTATATAAGAGAAGAAGGATCGATTAAGATGTCCGCAAATACAAAATCACAAAACGTCCAAGACGTTTTCCTAAATAAAATCCGCAAAGAAAAAATGACCGTTACCGTGTTCCTTGTAAATGGCGTAAAGCTGCAAGGAATTGTGACTTGGTTTGATAATTTTTCTATGTTGCTTCGCCGTGAGAGTCATGTGCAACTGATATACAAACATGCCATTTCTACTATTATGCCAGGTGGCCCTTTAAGTCTTTTCGAAGATGGCGAAGATAAAGATACTCCCACAGAATAGAATATTTATTATTTACACTCATACTGATACACAAGAGACAGCGTTAATCGTCCATCCCATTTTCACCCGTATTCCAACATTGGAGCGCGGGGATTTAGAACAGGCTATTGATGAAGCCGCAGGATTAGCGGAAGCCATTAATTTGGAAGTTGCCTGCAAAATGCCCGTGAATATTAGCCAAATCAAGGCGGGGCATTTATTCGGTAAAGGGACACGCGATAATATCGCGGATGCCATTAAAGAGCATAAACCCAATGTTGTGATTATCAATCACACGCTAACACCCGTTCAACAGCGTAACCTTGAAGAACAATTTGAGGTTAAGATTATTGATCGTACAGGATTGATTTTAGAGATTTTTGGAGCGCGCGCGCAAACAAAAGAAGGGCGCATCCAAGTTGAACTAGCGCAATTGAACTATCAAAAATCACGCCTTGTTAAAGCATGGTCGCATTTGGAACGTCAACGGGGTGGGCAAAGCTTCGTTGGGGGGCCAGGAGAAAGCCAGATTGAGCTTGATCGCCGTATGATTGCGGGACGTATTTCTAATCTGAAAAAAGAGTTGGAAAAGGTACGTCAAACGCGTGAGCTAGGACGTAAAGCGCGTGAGCGTGTGCCGTTTCCTGTTGTCGCCTTGGTGGGATATACGAACGCAGGGAAATCCACATTATTTAACCGCGTAACAGGAGCGAATGTTTTTGTAAAAAATCTGTTATTCGCCACGCTTGACCCAACAATGCGCCGTATTGAGTTGCCATCTGGTCGATCTGTTATTGTTTCTGACACGGTTGGGTTTATCTCAGACTTACCAACGCATTTGATTGAAGCGTTTCGAGCGACATTGGATCAAACAAAATACGCAGATATTATCTTGCACGTACGAGATGCCACGCAGAATGATTACAATGCACACAAGCGCGATGTTATCAAAATCATGAAAGACTTAGGCATTGATTATGATAGCGACGAGCGTATTTACGAAGTTATCAATAAAATTGATGTCTGTAGCGAAGAGCGCTTAGACGATGTAAGGCGTGATGCTAAATTTGAAGATAATATATTACCCATCTCTGCCCAAACGGGAGAGGGCGTTGATAATTTGCTTGAGGTCGTTGATGCGTTTCTGGCGCGCCATTCCAAAAATAAGCAGTTCGATATTCCTGTCACAGATGGTAAGGCGCTGGCGTGGCTTTATCAGAACGCCGAAGTTATCGAAATGAATGAAACAGGCGACATGAATGAGGTGATCGTGCATATTGATGACGCAAACCAAAACCGATTTGAAGGATTATTCCCCTATGCCGCTCATGAACCCAGATAAAGTCGCTGACATAATTAAGCAAGTTGCGCTTGATAAAATTGTTCCACGTTTTCAAAAGCTAGAAGATCATGAGATATCAACTAAAACAGGGCCATCTGATTTGGTCACCATTGCAGATTTAGAAGCCGAGGTTGAGTTAACACGTATTTTTAAAGACATCTTACCAGGCTCACAGGTTGTGGGTGAAGAAGCGGTTTCTAAAAATGAAATTGATGTTGGTTTAATTGGCTCACAAAGCGATCCAATATGGGTCATTGACCCCGTTGATGGCACGCATAATTTTGCCCATGGAAAGCCTGTCTTTGCGACCATCATTGCGCTAGTGCAGGGTGGCGAAGTAGTTCAAGGATGGATTTATGATATTCCCAATGACCGTTTGGCGGTTGCAGAACAGGGAAGCGGTGTTGAATTGCAGGGCAAGCGCGTTAAGTACCCACAAATCGCGAAACCGTTGAATGAGACGCGTGGCTTCATTAGTCGTAAGTTTTTACCTGAAAAGCTGAAAACTGAGCTTAAAAATGTGTTGGATAATGAATTTGGTAATATTGAAACTTATTTATGTTGTGCCCATGAGTATCTAGATATCTTAGCGGGTGAAGCAAAATTCTCTCTTTATTCACGTATTCGTCCGTGGGATCACTTAACGGGCGCGATGATGCTTCGTGAATCTGGTGGCTATGTGCGTAAATGGGACAAGTCTGCTTATAAAGCAGGGGATGAGCGCGGTGGCCTTATCTGTGCGCCAGATGAAGAAAATTGGCAGGTTATCTATGACTTCCTCTTGAAAGATTACCTACAAAAATAATAATAATTCCCTCCACTTTAACTTTTATTAACCTTTATTCGATAAAATGAAAGATGAAGTTATAAAAGGGACTTTTTATTATGATTAGCAATACAGATATTCCAAATAGGCCAACGAGTGTGCAACCAACGTCAGAATTGGTTAATCAGCCGTCTATTGAGGATATGTCTTCTGATGATCTGTTACAGCTTTATAATATTGCACTTGAACAAATTGATGCTCAGTACAGGCTTCCTGCAGCAAATCAACCCGCTGGATTAGATGAAGTACAGCAAGAAATATTTTCTGACATACATGACGTAAAAATAGATTTACGTGATGAGGCAGGTGAAAAATTAGCAAACCTTGAACTTAAGCCAACGAGCGCCGACTCATATGAAGATTATATTCAAGGCTTGCGCGAACTGGCCGCTGCCGAATCCCGTATTGGTAATGAGGGAAATATAGAGGCAGCAAATGCACTAAACCTACGCGCACAAGAATTAGCAAACGAAATGAATGATCGTATTTCTAGCGGAGATCTCACTGATAATCGCGTTGAGGTCCAGCAAGAGATGGATGTAAACTTGCTTTTGTCACAAGACGGAACAGGGCAAGGCATGGAGGATTTAATGCGCCGCCTTACTGAGACTAGGGATTTAGTTAGCAACTATGAGACTGATGACATCGAAGGTTTTGCCGAGAATTTTCCAAATATTGAAGCTTATAGAGAGTATCATGAGCAACTGCTTGAAGGCTTAGAGGCGTCACCTATTATTGATGAAGAGGCGATACCAAAGTTTGCTGCGCATTTTGCCGCTCAAGAATCTGCATACTTGGAGTATTATGGTGAACCTGATGTAGCGTCAGTGGCAGACATAGCAGAACCACCAGCCTCCGGAGGCGTTAGCTCTCAAGTAGAAGATGGCTTCCAGTATGAAGAAGATCTTGATTTGGCAGGATCTGATGTGGCGCCTAATATAGATAGCGTTATAGATACGGTAGAAGCGAATGAGGCAAGCACCTTAACTGAGCTTCAAGCGTTATTGCAACTACAAGCGCAGAATGCCGCAAATATAGCTTTAATCGAAAATGGGCATATTGTTGTAGAAAATGATGGAAGTGATATAACCATTGGTCAAGGTGGATTGGCAACGGCATCCTTTAGTCAAGTCAATTCAGGCGTTCAGCAAGTTGCAGAGCCAGCTACACCAAGCTATGATCCAGCGACTAATAGTTCTACATTTAATATTACGGGTAATGGTCTAGGATAAGTTATTTAACTTGTTTCCAAAGGGATAACATTTCATCAAGCGACAAGTCTTTTAAATCAGGATGGGTCGCTTTTGCCATGTCTTTAAAGCGCGTGATAAACTTTTCATTGGCTTTGCGTAAGGCTTCCTCACAATCAATATTATTCATTCGTCCATAATTTGTCATGGCGAATAACAAGTCGCCAAACTCTTCTTCTTTATCTTCTGGTGATGTTGCTTCTTGAAATTCTGTGAGTTCTTCGTGAACTTTTTCTAAAGCTTTCTCACTTGTTGGCCATTCAAATCCAGTTTTAGCGGCTTTTTTCAAAATCTTTTGTGCACGCATTAACGCGGGTAGACCAAGTGTAATGTTGTCGAGCGTGTTTTGCCCTTTTTTTTCTTTTGATTTTTGGGCTTCCCAAATGGCGTTGACATCGTTCGCGGCGCTGACTTCTATATCCCCAAAGACATGAGGGTGGCGAGAGAGCATTTTATCCGCCACGCCTTGTGTAACGCTGTCAAAATCAAATGCACCGTCTTCGCTGGCAATTTGAGCATATAATATGACTTGGAAGAGAAGATCGCCTAATTCTTCGTGTAAATCGTCCTTAGAGCCGTTCTCAATGGCGTCTACAACCTCGTAAGCCTCTTCAATAGTATGTTTGACTATGGATTCAAACGTCTGCTCTAAATCCCACGGACAACCGTTTTCAGGGTCACGCAAACATTGCATAACCCATTTAAGTTTATCAATTGGAGTAGGGAAGTCATCGCGGATAGGTATTGGCATGCATTATATAAGCATGAATAAAGGCGTGTGGCTATAGGCCAGCGCCTTTCATAATCATTCCTGGATTGAGGTAGTCAAAGACGGTTCGGCTTTTGCTATTATCAATCATACCACCGGCAATAATAGGTTCTTCAAATAAGATACCATCTTTAAAGATAAGCGTTGCTGAATAATCAAAGCCCACTTCGTCTGTGCGAATTGAGATAGGGGACTTAAGCCCGTGCTTCAATTTTACGATACGGTATTTAAGTTCATACCCTGTAAGAGATTTAATATTGATGTCTTTATAAGGATTGATCGCTGAACCCAAAGTATAGGGTGAATTTTGCCCACCATACATTGCGGCAATAATAGATTGTCTGTTTAATTTCAGAAGCTCGTCTTTATGACGTTCCAATTTAGCGAAGACAACCTTTTCCGTCATGCCTGCTTTTAAATCCTCTAACTTTGCTTTTAGTTCTGTGTTTGATTCATAGAAGCTATCATTAATTGTACTTTTCCCTCCTGGGACAGGTAATACACCTGAACAAGAGCTTAAGCCGATGGTAGCGAAGCATAACATTAAATTTTTAACGAATTTTCTCATATAAATATTTTATCATAGAATAGTTAATGAGGTCTAAATGAGGTTAAGTTTTATCTATTTACGTCATATATATCAATGACTTACGAGGGCAAATTTGCGTTTCATTCTTCACATAATATATAATTCTATTATAAGCGCGCAATTATGTACCGAGATTTAAGTAGAAAGAAAACTTTTCGATATTAACTTTTTATTCAACTCTTTTACCCATAATTGCTAAAGAACAAAAAATAAACAGGTAGTTAGGGTTACATCATGAACATTTTAAAGCTTCACACATTAGAGAACTTCTTACATATGCCAGATCCGGCAGATACAGCAACACCTGACGTTAATACAACGAGTACCGGTTCAAATACAGAAACGGGTACACATGATAACAATGACGATACAGAAAATACTTATGAAAGTGACAATCGTGATGATGATCAGCCAACATATACTAGTCGTGATCCAAATGAAGTACAAATAGGTCCTGATGATGTTAGGAATGACATTGAAAATGGTGGAGGGCATAGTTATGACCCTAATTTTGACTATCAAAACTATGAAAGTGACAATCGCGATGACCCCGCTTCTGGCGGTGGTGCGGGCGATGGAGAGCCTACTATCACTGACCGTATTACAGACTGGGTTAAAGACAAATGGGATGAAGGAGTAGAATGGGCTACGCCTGGTGCGGATGGAGAAGGCGCTATTACAAATGTAATAAATCTTATTGTTGATAAAGCACAAGCAGTTTACGAATTTACGGCTGATGGTAAAGATGGAAAAAATATTCTTGACCATGGTATTGAATTTGCGACAGCGGGTGACGACGGCCTTAATGCTGGTGATAATATTCTGACTGCGCTGGCAAATCAACTACCGAAAGGTGATTTTGCTGAATATGATGCAAATGGTGATGTAATTCCTGGGTCTGTTGATGCTTCTGATTTGTTCACCCAAGTTGGTAAAGACATGCTAGTTGGGGCTACGGAGGTTATTACTAATGGTTTAATTCCATCAATTTTAACGGGTAACCCGCAATATGCTCTGAGAGAATTAGGTCAAGCTATTGGTGTTAATGCACTATTAAAGCCTTTTGGACTTTCTATTGAAGATATTGAAGAAAGAGTTGAGGGGTGGGGTAATGCTGCACAAGATAGAGTAGAGGAAGAATTAACAACCGCGTTGGGTTTGGACCCAGATGCATTGGATCCTGAAAAACTACAGGCTCAAGCTGAAACATTTGTTGCAGACAGAGCGCAAGCAATTGTTGAAGAAAATATAGGCATGACTTTTGAAGAAGCTG
Source organism: uncultured Alphaproteobacteria bacterium (assembly GCA_937941545.1). Lineage (GTDB taxonomy): Bacteria > Pseudomonadota > Alphaproteobacteria > Micavibrionales > Micavibrionaceae. The sequence goes on along the minus strand of CALDHI010000007.1, from coordinate 19,344 downwards.
AAGCGCAAGCTAGAGTTGAAGTAGATGCTGTTGTTGATAAAATAGAAAGCAGAGCAGAAGTTGCAAAAGATCAAGTAACAGAGAATGCGCGCGCAGCTTACAATAATTTACGTGGTACTGACGCAGAACCTCTTGAAGAGGGCGCTTCAGTTACTGGCACGGCAGCAGTAACAACCGAGACATTAGAAAATGGAAATACGGTTCAAGAAACCCCATTAGGGACCATAGAAAGAACTCCAGAAGGTAGTATTGCTGCTTACACTACTCCAAACGGCACTCAACTTGGACCTGATGCAGTAAGATATAGTACTAATGAGAATGGTGAGCGCGTAACTGAAACGCCTGTTGGTGTAGTAGTCGAGCCAGCAGCAAGTGATGATGCACAAGCACCTAATGGAGAAGCAATTACACAAGAGGTCACTGTTACAATCACTCAAAATGAAACGTCTTGGTTAGATTACTTTACACCAAATAATGATGGGCCAATTGATTGGACAACTGGATATGAAAATAATGAGTCCCCTGCATTAGCCTTAGCAGGTTCTGATGCCCTTGAATTGTTAGAAGTGTTAGCTCCTGAAGAATATACAAACCTTATGGCTGAAATTGAGACGCAGTATAATGAATATTTTGCACTGCAAGACAGTTCATTATCACTGGCAACGGATGCTTATTTGAGTGTTCAATCGAGTGATGTTGTGCTTAAAAACGATGGTTTTGATTCTGTTGAAGATTATATAGCTGCGCATATTGGCCCTGCAACAGATATTGTTGAGCTTTATAAAGATGTTGACCCTGCCAACCTTACGCCAATGCAATTAGCACAAAAAAATACTGCGGAAGCCATTGTTGAAGCAGACGCAAATGGCCTTGCATCAGGAACATCTATTGACCGTGTTCAGCAATTTTTAATTGAACCGTTTGAACAAGCTAATGTAGATCTTTATACAAGTGTTTCCGCGGATGCTAGAGCAGAATATGAAGGATTGTCACCAGCAGAGTCATGGGACCAAATCCTCGAAACAGCAGGTTTGTCGCGCACAGAATTTGACGCCAAAATTGATGATATTATGAATGATAATGCGGGTGACTTAGTGCAAAGTGCTGTAGAGCTTGATGCGTTATTTAATGATATTGAAAATGCGCAGCCTGCAGGTGTTTCACTGAGTGAATACCCCGCCTCAGTAGTTAATCTTATGGATGCAACAGGAAAGTTAGCTAAGTTAGATACTTTAGCGGTTGGCTTAGAACAAAATACTATGCGTGTAGTACGTTTTAGTGAAGCTATTTATGGTTATACAAACGATGAAAATTTACCTGACCCTAATATTGCCATTCGTGAAAATGCGATTGAAGGCGTGATTTCTATTGTGAACACCATGAATTCTGCCTTAGATAATAATATCCCAATTGGTAATCCAGGAGATGGTATTATTGCAAACGGTAATTTGAATGATTTTTTAGAAACTTATGGTTACGAAGTGGAAGCTGATGGTAGTTTATCTGGAGGCAGTGTAGATGGACTTGCTCAAGATGAAGTTAATTTAGTATTTTCAGCAGTAAGTTTGTATAACGCGTCAACGAGGGAAGGGGCCACAACGACAGAAATTCAAGCACGTGCAGAGCAATTTGTTACTGAAGCTGAAGCCTTTCAGAATGCGCATCCTACTGTTGATAATGAAACGCTAACAGTGGAGCCTAATGATCCTACACCAGAACCAGTTGTAGATGGTACACCTCCTTCTGAAACACCAACGACACCAGTTGTAGATGATACGCCACCTTCTGAGGCACCAACGACACCCGTGACAGAAGAAGAGCCTACTGAAGCACCAACAGCTCAACCTACTGTGGATCCTGTCTATGCTAATTTGGAAACGCTATATGAGGCGTCACAGCATCGCTTAACAGTTGCACGAGAAAGTGGGGATCCCCAAGAACTTTATGGGGCGTTATTAAGCTCCAGGGAAACTAATCAGGCACTGTCTGACTATCATCAAACCCAAAGCTATTCTGGCGATGAAGATTGGTTTGATAAAAATGCTGGCGCAGTGGCATATCACAATGCAGAGCTTGAAAATCTTGATGTGCCCGAACCTGCCTCAAACACTGACGCTTCCTATGCTGCTTTGCCAACAGACACCCAAGACTTTGCTTCTAATGATGTTGCTGATAGCGCCATTCCAGACTCTGTTACAAATATTTTTAGACCTGAATCGCAAGGAGCTATTATGAGCTTTGATGATGTGATGGCTAATGCTCAATTTTCTGCTGAAGTAAATGCGGAGGCATTAGAAACATCAACCTTAGCTGTGTCTAGGCCTTTCGATTCCGTGAATGGTGAAGTTTATAGTGATAGCGGAGTATCTTCTGCGGTTATCGTTAACAACCCAACGCTACAGGAAAACGAAGTTGTTACGCCAACTCAGCAGCTAGACTTAGCGTAAATTTATATAACATTTTAGAAAAGAAGCACATAGTTATTTTATAGTGCTTCTTTTTATGAGCTATTAATGAAATTTCTAATACTACAGAAATAGTCTTTTAAGGACAGGGACGATCATCAAAGTGGAGGCTAAGAGGTTATTTGTATGGCAATAGGTGCAAATGTCTGAGCTACTGGTAGAAATGTACTTACTTTGGTCTACGGATACTATGACTTAGCTTTTATTGCGTTTATTTCTGTCGGGCTTGTTATGGTCTTAGGATGTTTTATTTTTTCGTTTTTTAATTATTAGAGTCTTAACGTTTAAAGTACCTATGTTTGTGTTCTTGCTTAGCATTCGATGGTATTGCTTGAGAAAAGTGATCAATCGACATCTAAAGCGCAACATAATATGACACGTAAAAGACGTCAACGAAGTTAATAAGATAGAGTGATAATATATATTACGGAAAATAAAGGGTTATTTTAAGAATAGGGGGCTTGTCTGATTATAACTTGCTTATTCGAAAAATGGAAAATTAACCGCTATCATCTAATAGCAGACGTTTAATATGTTATCAGCTGACTGATGGCTACATACTTTAAATATTAGAATCCAATCTTTGTTCATATTTAAAGGCTGTTTTTTCAAAGTAGAAGTGTTGCCGATGCAACAAAAATTTATGATCATAATCTGTGATTTTTTATTAACTTTAGATGGGTTGATCTGCAAGCAGACGTCCTTCAATGAGCAAGTCATCGATTGACGTGTTTCTAAAGTTCCCAGCAAGCTGTGTAGCGTCTTGCCAATCATCACCAACGCCATCGACATTGATTTGAAGAGTAGAATGTTTAGAGCTTATGGCGCTTAATTGAACAAAATTATTAATATCATCATTCAATGAATCATAGCCCTCTAACAAGTCAGAAACATTAAGCGTATCTAATTCTCTGCCTGTAAATTTAAAGTCGTTTATATAATCAACATGTTCATCAATGGTATCTAATACAAATAAATCACTACCACGACCGCCTTGCAGGTAATCTTTTCCTAAGCCACCAATAAGGGTGTCATTGCCATTTTGGCCATAAAGTTTATCTGCGCCTATGCCACCAGATATTGTATCATCACCATTTTGACCGGCAAGCACGTCATTACCATCATCGCCATTAAGGATGTCGTTGCCATTGCCGCCAATTAATAGATCATTTCCGTTGCCACCAATTAATAGATCATCACCTTCATTACCCCACAATTTGTCATTGTCATCGCCGCCATGAAGGATGTCATTGCCATTTTGGCCATAAAGCTTATCTGCTCCTATGCCGCCAGATATCGTATCATCACCATCTTGACCAACAAGCACATCATTACCATCATCGCCACTTAGGCTGTCGTGTCCATTGCCACCTAGGATTACATCATTACCTGTTCCACCATTTAAAACATCGTCCCCATCTTGACCGTAAAGCTTGTCGTTACCACTACCAGCATTAATGGTATCGTTGCCAAATCCAGCCGCTAAAACATCATTACCATCATCTCCATTTAGGATGTCATTGCCATCACCGCCAATTAATAAGTCGTTATGATCGCCGCCGCTAAGAATATCGTCCCCATCTTGGCCATAAAGCTTATCTGCGCCTATACCACCAGATATTGTATCATTATCGTCCCCACCATAGAGGCGATCATTGCCATGATCTCCATTTAGAATGTCGTCACCCTCCTCTCCGAACAGGAAGTCTTTATTATCGCCGCCGTTGAGCACATCATTACCGAGACCGCCGAAAACTATGTCCACGCCGAAAGAGCTAGAAATTATATCATTTCCAGCAAAGCCATATATTTTGTCGTTCGCATAAACATCAGAGATAATTAAGCGATCATCACCTGAATTGCCTGTAAATCGTGTTGCTGAATTCCCCACAACAGAAGATAATGTTATTTCAGAACCACTGGCTGCTGCTTCTAAATATAAAAGTTTTGGAGCGTTCTTATGCGTAAGTGTAATATTTAATTTATTTTCATCAATACGATCTATTTGTAAGAAATCAAATTGTTTTGAATTATAACCAACGGCTTGTGTGTTGATGTTTGCTTCTCCAGAAAAATATGATTCATAATCATAAATTTTAGATCCCCACCGCGCGCCAATTGTAATAAGTGAGTTTGCTGTACCGCCTTGATCAAAGGTAAATAAGTCACTTAAGGCATAATTAGTGCCATTAAAGCTGTAATTTTCAACGTTAAATATTCTATCTAGGCCCATGGTGGCATGTTGAAATACAACTGTTGCTGCGTCAGCGATGTTTATTAAAAATTCTGAAATGTCATATTGATATGTAACGGTATCATTGCCAGCACCACCATCAAGGATATCATCCCCACCACTACCCAAAATTGTATCATTACCATCATTGCCGTTGATGATATTATTGACGGCATTACCCTCAATGATGTCGTGCCGCGATCCGCCTTCTGCATTTTCGATGATTGCGTTATAGGCAATAGCTATATTATCCGTTAAGCCAGCTGAACTAAAACTTCCGTCTCGTAAGCTAATTTCTAAATTAGACGTTAAGGCTGAGCCATCAAGTGTGTCATTCCCTGCACCATCCCAAATTGTATACGCTTTTCCTGATTGTAGCGCATAAACATCGTCTCCAGAATTGTAAGATGTATTTGCTCCATAAAGCTGTTGTAAAGCATAGACATCATAAAGCTGGTATGTTTCCGCAGAAACACTGCCCCATGTATTGGTATTGTAGGCCATAACAGAATATTGTTCCGTGTTTTGAACACCCGTTAGTCCACCAGAAAATGTATGCTGGAGGCCAAGTGCATGCCCAATTTCATGGAGGATTGTGAAAAAATCGTATCCCCCCTCGTCTAAACGAGTTTCACTAACATGTTTTGTGTTTGTCCAAACATCGCCCGCTTTGTCTCCGCCCGTCGGTAAATACGCCCATGCTCCTGTATTGCTAGGAAGTGCAGCTTGAGCAAAACCGATATCAGTGCTGTTTTGGCTAGAGGTTTCAGTAAAAGTGATTTTAGTAAAACTTTCAATCATATCTAATGCTTTTACGGTTGCTTCTTTTAAAGGGGCTGTAAAGGACTTAAAATCTTTGGCCTCTTCATCTGACGCGCTATAATAAGACGGTCTTGCATCCCAAAAATTATATTTAAGATTAATGCCTGTTTGGTTGTTATTCCATGCATAACCACTTTCAAGTCCGTCTGGGCCATTTGTCACAAACGATCCGGTTCCAAGTGCGTCTTCACCAATATGCTGCGGCGTTGTGTTTGCAGAACAGCATGCAGAGCAGCTACATCCAGTTGTTATATTGCTTAATGTTGTGGTATCAGAAATCATGGTTTATCTTTTCAGGGCTATTGGCTGGAATACGTTCAGCCTTAATTTAATGTTTATTATCTCATGAGAGTGTAAATATTTGTTTAATATCAATTGCTTAAAATTTTATGTAAATTATTTATACCGTCTTTCAAATATAATAATAAAGTAAAAAAAACTAGCTATTTCTATTCTTATATGTTTTAAAGAAGCCTTATTGACATATTTCATTTAAATATAACTTAAAGATTAAATTATTAAAGGATTATAACATGCACCTTACAGTTGTTGGAACAGGATATGTAGGCCTTGTATCAGGCACATGTTTTGCTGAATTTGGTATTAATGTGACATGCGTTGACATGGATGCAAGCAAAATTGAAATGTTGCAAAAAGGTCAAATCCCTATTTTTGAGCCAGGTTTAGAAGCGTTGGTACAAAAACAGGTTAAAGCAGGTCGTCTTAATTTTACAACGAAGTTAGCCGAAGCCATGAAGGGCACAGATGCCGTTTTTATTGCTGTCGGAACGCCCCCTCGTCCTGATAATGGTCATGCGGATATGAAATACGTACACGCCGCCGCAAAAGAAATAGCAGAGCTGGCAGATGATTATATTGTGCTTGTTACAAAATCGACAGTGCCCGTTGGCACTGCGCGTGAAGTTGAAGCCATTGTTGCGGCACATAAAAAGCCTGAAACAACGATTGATGTAGCTTCAAACCCAGAATTTCTTCGTGAAGGCGCCGCTGTGAATGACTTTATGCGCCCAGATCGTATCGTTATTGGTACAAGCAGTGAGCGTGCGTCTGAGGTACTGCGCGAGGTTTACCGTCCGCTTTATATCAATGAAACCCCTATGGTTGTCACAACGCCAGAAACGGCAGAAATCATTAAATATGCCGCTAATGCTTTTTTAGCTACAAAAATTACATTCATAAATCAGATCGCAGATTTATGTGAGGCAAGTAACGCGAACGTACAGCATGTTGCAAAAGCAATGGGGCTGGATGGACGTATTGGCGCAAAATTTTTACATGCAGGTCCAGGTTATGGTGGGTCATGTTTTCCTAAAGATACACTGGCGCTGACTCAAACAGGTCATTTATTAAATGCCCCTCAAACAATTGTCGAAGCCGTGATTAAGGCTAATGAAAACCGTCAAGAGCAAATGGCGGATCGTGTGATTAAAGCCTGTGGTGGTGATGTTAAAGGTATGAAGATTGGTATTTTAGGCGTCGCGTTTAAAGCAAACACAGACGATGTCCGCGATTCCCCTGCCCTCACTATTATCCCCCTTCTACAAGCGGCCGGTGCAGAAGTCACTTTGCATGATCCAGAAGCGCGTCATGAAGCAGATAAAATTTTAAGCAATGTGACATGGGTTGAAGACCCTTATGATGTTTCTATTGATGCAGATGCTCTTGTTGTTATCACCCCATGGAATGAATACCGTGCCTTAAATATGCAACGTATGGGAGACCAAATGGCAGTGAAGCGTTTAATTGATATGCGTAATATTTATAAACGTCCTGCAATGCGTGAACTTGGATTTCATTATGTACCCGTCGGACGTCCGGCTATATTACCTGATGATAAAAAGCCGATTCAAAACGCTGCTTAATACAATATAATGGTAATATCCTTGTTTCTTAAAGGCTGTCGCTAATTATCTTTTCAAATATCGCTTGCTGTTTTTCGTGAGCATATTTGTTACGTACACTGTTATAAGCATTTTTGCCAAGAGATACCGATTGTTCTTTATTCTCTAAAATATCATTTATAGTATTGGCTAAAGCTTTATGATCTCCCGGTGGAATTAACTTACCACTTACACCCTCTTCTATGATTTCCAAAGCTCCGCCCATGTTGGTTGCAATCACTGGTTTGCCTAATGCTTGTGCCTGTGCAATGACCTGCCCAAAAGGCTCCGGCGCAACGGAGCAATGCGCCATTATATCGCACGCTATGATGCACTCAGGAACATTGGTAATATGTCCCATAAATGTAACACGCTCTTCAATGCCTAATTCTTTAACACGATCTTTGAGCTGTGTTTCATATTCCTCTTCACCAAACAATGCACCGCCACAAATCATGCCATGAACATCCTTTAAGGCACTTATGGCTTCGATAAAAACATGTTGCCCTTTCCAATCGGCCAATCGGCCAACGATACCTATAATTGGTTTTCCTTCTGGGGAGACTAGAGATTTTATTTTTTGAACGGCTTTCATATTAATAACTTCAGGATTAAAGATATCAAAATCTACTGTGGGATATATGATGTGGAGATTATTAGACTCTCCAACATTTTTCTTCCACGCATCAAGACTTGCCTGTGAGTTCAATATGACTTGATTGGCAAATAATTTAGAAAATAATTTAGTCAGTTTTATCAGTATAGGGCTAAATTGTTCCGTTGTTAAAATATCATTCATAAACCAAATAATTGGCTTTCTATGGAATATTTTAGACAAAGCAAACGCAAAAAATGATTTTTGCGAAATACAAACAATCCCATCGAAGTTTCTGGCTTTTTTAGAGAGCGTTATTGGCAGCTTCAGCATTGCTGGGAATGATTTTATTAATCCCATTATGCCATTATCTCTTTTTAGGTTAGTAAGCCCCTCATCCATTTCAATAGTATCAAAATTAATATTTAGTTCGCTTAACATGGCTTTGAAATCACCATGCTGGAACATTACAAACTCTTTTTCGTGAGGATAATGATGACAGATATTTAAAACTTTTAATTCTGCACCACCGGCGTCGCCGACATGTGTTGCAAATAAAAGTTTCTTATTGGTCATGATGATATCTTTGATTTAGGGAAAGTTACAAAAATCCATAATGGTTTATTAAATTCTGAATCTTAGTATCATTGGCGCTTATACCCGTATGAATACCAGTATTATCTGCGCTTAAACTTACAATTTGAGAACCAGGCCAGACGATAACTTCTCTCTTGTTATAATCTGTAATTTTATACTCGGTTTTATTTTTGCGCGCCATCCAATAAAGCCACAAATCATCGGCACCTGGCGCTAGTTTTTGAAACAGCGCACTATCTAAAGTTTCTGGTAGAGGCAAAGATTTAGGAGGGTACAACACCCCACCTACGCCCGTAGGAAAAATACGATCCGTGTCATTCGCTGCTTGCGCCCCCCACTTCCATGAATTATAGGGAGCAGGTAATTGATCGTCATTCATTTTTATAATATGTGCTCTATGGCATACGATTCTGGAATCTAGCTTATCCCAATATTTTATCAGTTCACCTAACCATTCTGGAGGGTAATAAATATCGTCATCAGCGGTGACTATAAAGGCGTCAGGAAATTCTGTAAGGGCTGGTATTAGCTTGTTGTAAACTTTTAAATCTGTTGCTGTGATACGAATATCTAATCCTTTTTCTTCTAAGGCTTTGATATCAGGCGTGAGAGCTTCGGCATCCTCTTTCGCAACCCATAAAATCACTCTGTCTGGTTTAATTTCTTGTGATAACAAGCATTCAAGCGTAGGGCGTAAAGTCGCGTATCTTTTGGGATAAGACGTTAAAGATATAATAAGTTCGCCAGGCAAATCATGGTCTATTCTTTCCTGAGCGGACTTAAAGTGGCGCTTATGCTTAAATAATACGTAATACCCAATAACAAGGAAATATAACGCTTTTAAGGGACGAAGAAGTTTACGAATTTTTTTCATGATAATAAGAGCTTTCGTGTTTAAAATATGTAAACTATATTTAAAGGCTGTTTAAGTCAATTTATTTTAAGGTTTTGTTCGCTTTATCAAATAAATTAAAGAAATTAGTTGTAGTTTTTTGCGCTAATTCTTCGCGTGTAATATTATACAAGTCTGCTATGAACTGCCCTGTATGCACTACATAAGCAGGCTCGTTCGTTTTCCCTCGGTGCGGCATAGGCGCAAGGTAAGGCGCATCTGTCTCAACCAAGATTTGGTTTAGAGGTACGGAGCGAATGATATCCTGCAAGCCAGTGTTCTTCTTAAATGTCGCCATGCCTGAAAAAGACAAAGTAAAACCCTCATCAATAGATTGGCGTGCCAATGTTCCATTAGAGCTAAAACAATGCATGAGGATTTTCGTTTTACCGTCACAGGCGCCATTGTCGCGTAAAATCTGAATTGTATCTTCCTCGGCATCGCGCGTATGAATAATAAGCGGTAAGCCCGTTTCCTTAGCGACATTGATTTGCTTAATAAAAGATTCTTTTTGGTCTTCACGCGGGGCATTATCATAGAAATAATCTAAACCCGCCTCTCCTACGCCAACGCATTTATCGTAACGGTTCACCAAGGCGATAATCTCATCCGTTGTAATGGCTTTTTCTTTTTCATTACCCGCATCATGGGGGTGCGTTCCGATTGAAAACCAGACGTTGTCATGGCCGTTGGCTATGGTCGCCAGCGTGTCCACTTCTTCCGAAATACGACAGCAAATAGACACCATACCATCCACACCATTATCATTGGCGCGCTTGATTAAATCAGACGGGCTGCCCGCCTCCTCTATCTTGATATGATTAAGATGACAATGTGAGTCAATCCACATGAGGTTATGCCGCCTTTTCGTTGGTTTCTAATCTTGGGAAGACGCCTTCGGGTTGGTCGATTTCTGTTCCGCTTTGTAACATGTTGTCTTTGTTGATAAAGCTGTAATCACGGGCATTGGTATCAATTTTAAGTTGATCTAAAATCTTATTCGCAGATGTTGGCACAACAAATTGTACCGCAATCCCAAGAACACGGATAATTTCCGCCAAAATATAAAGCACAGTTTCCATACGTTCAGGATCCGTCTTCTTTAATCCCCATGGTGCCTGTGCATCAACATAACCATTGGCCTCTATGACCAGCTTCCAAATCGTTTCTAACCCGCGATTAAATTTCATATCATCCGCATCAATACGCAACGCGGGAATAAGTTTTGTGTGCGCGTGCGCCAGAAGATTTTGGTCTTCATTGGTCAGCTCACCCATGGTTGGAATTTTACCATCACAATTTTTATAAATCATCGACAACGTGCGCTGCACTAAGTTACCTAGCCCATTGGCAAGGTCACTATTGATACGTTGAACGGCATAGTCATGAGAGAAATTACCATCCTGCCCATGGCTCACTTCGCGCATTAATAAATAACGCGTGGCATCTAAGCCATAGGTATCTATCAAATCTTGCGGCGCAATAACATTCCCCACGGACTTAGACATTTTTTGTCCATTCACATTGATAAACCCATGCGCGAAAATCTTTTTAGGAAGCTGTAAATTAGCCGCCATTAAAAACGCAGGCCAGTACACACAATGGAATCGGATAATATCTTTTCCAACAACGTGAAAATCAGCAGGCCAATATTTCTGGTAATCTGCGTGTTGTGTATCGGGATATCCAACACCCGTAATATAATTGGTCAACGCATCCAGCCAAACATACATCACATGTTTATCATCCCCAGGCACAGGAACGCCCCAATCAAAATTGGTTCTTGAGATGGAGATATCTTGAAGGCCACTTTTCACAAACGACACAACTTCATTACGGCGGCTATCTGGGGAAATAAATTCTGGATGGTTTTTATATAGTTCCAACAATTTGTCACCATAGGCAGACAGACGGAAGAAATAGCTTTCCTCCTCCACCCACTCAACGGGAGCACCAGAAGGCGCCAGCTTGATTGTATTGCCGTCAGAATCCTCGCCTTCGGTTAGCTCATCTTCCGTAAAATATCCCTCGTCACGAACGGAGTACCATCCTTCATATTTATCAAGATAAATATCATCAGGATTATTTTCTTTAATAGCATTCCAAATGGCTTGTGAAGCTTCGTAATGACGCTCTTCTGTTGTACGAATAAATTGATCGTAGGACAAATTAAGCTGCGGCCCCATGGCAATAAATTTCTGTGATATTTCATCGCAAAATTCTTTTGGCTTCTTCCCATTGGCTTCGGCTGTCTTCGCAACTTTTTGTCCATGTTCATCTGTGCCTGTTAGGAACATAACATCATGCCCATCAAGGCGTTTAAAGCGCGCCATGACATCGGCCAGAATCTTCTCATAAGCATGTCCGATATGTGGCGCACCATTCACGTAATCAATGGCGGTTGTGATGTAAAATGGCGCTTTGTTATCAGCCATGAGAAATACTCCTAAATTTTAAATAATGTTAAAGGCGGCTAAAATGCCCTGCCTTTTGTCTAAATTGGCAAAATTGACTTGGTTGAAGTGATTTTTCACTTCCTCATGCTTTTGCGCCAATTCTTCAAGACCATAGCGTGATAGAAGCATTTTGTAAACTTTAGCATCAAGGGGCGCAGGTAAATTATTCTGCTCCCGCGCCTTGGCAAAACAAAGGCTTTCAAAGATGCTGTTGAAGATATGTGCTATATTTTTAAATGTCTTTTCTTGCCCTGCTCTACCCACTTGATCGGAGAGATGATGGATGGCGACCCAATCAAAATCTGGATATTGTTCAAATAAGGAAAATATCTTTTTTGCCGTCTCAATGCCTTCGGATTGCAAAATATCATGCGCCAGCCCTATACTTCCCTGCGCAAGAAAATTAAGAATATCCGTATCATAGGCGTTTAAGGAACTGCCCACTTCTTTTTGCATCAGTTGGGTTAAAGTTTCATTGTCCAAAGGTTTAAAATTTAACACTCTACACCGTGACCTAATGGTCGGTATCATTGCGCCTAATCTGTGCGTTACCAATATCAGCAACGTGTTTTTGGGTGGCTCTTCTAATATTTTAAGAATGGCATTTTGGGCGTTACGGTTCATGGTGTTGGCATCATCAATTAGAACAACGCGCCATCCACCATCAGACGCTGTTTTTCTTAAAAAAGGGGCAACCTTTCTGGCTGTCTCAACATCTATATTGTTTTTACGCGTATCTTTTTTAGGGTCTATCGGACGCTCTATCGTAAGAAAATCAGGGTGCCCACCCGCGGCTACCTTTGAAAAGATAGGATCATCGAAGGCAACGTCTAATGAAGTGAGTTCAGCAGGGGCATCGTCAAACATACTATCTTGGTTATCGCTTAGCCCATGTTTTAACATCGCACGCGCGAGACGAAAGGCAAATGTTGATTTCCCAATGCCTTCCAATCCAGAGAGTATAATAGCATGAGGCATTGCACCTGAATTGATTAAGCTAATGGCTTCTTGCTCGGCATCATCATGCCCAATAAAGAACGTTGAATGCCGCGGTTCTTTTAACCCCTCTGGGGCTTCGCTATGAAAATCATCAACATCATACTCTTCTTCTAATTCTTCGAAGTTATCAAACATGGCTCGCAAGCGCCTCACTGACTAGGGCTTGTATAGATTGGCTGGTTGTTTCAATGTCACGGTTGGCATCGACAAGTTTGCATCGAATAGGGTTCTCTTTTGCGATTGATAAAAATCCATTGCGCAAGGAATGATAAAATTCTTCATCTCCTAAATCATAATGATTAGACGCCCCTCTCGCGCTGACACGTGCCATAGCTGTTTCAATATCGAGGTCTAATATTAAAGTTAGGTTTGGAATAAATTGACGGACAATTTTATCTTCTAACGTTTGAATCAGGCTTAAGTCCACATTATTGACCATGCCTTGATAAACGCGTGTTGAATCCATGTAGCGATCACATAAAACTATTTTGTTGCTCTCAATGGCTGACGCGATCACTTCTTTTATATGCTGCGCGCGGGCGGCAAACATTAATAAAGTTTCCGTCTCGGCTTCTAATTTATCTGAATATTTAGAGGCAAAGATAAGATTGCGAATATCTTCAGCAAAGCGACAACCGCCTGGCTCACGTGTGATAACAACATCATGTCCATGCGATGTTAAATGCGTCTCCAAAGCTTTTATTTGAGTCGTCTTGCCAACCCCCTCGCCGCCTTCAAAGCTAATAAAAAAGCCGCCCTGTGACATTAAAGCTGCCCTACGATAAAGCGTTTTGCTTTTTCAAACGTTGCTTTGAAGAAGCCTAACTTATAAACATCTTCAGCAACATATAAAGTGTGCTCAATAGGTGGCATATTAGGAATGATAATACGCGCAGTTCCAACTTCATCGCCCGCATTTAATGGCGCAACGAGCGGTGTTTTATAATTTATTTCAATCTTGTAGTTATTTTTAGGCGCTTTAGGAATTGTGATTTTGACATCTTTCTTTATAACCAAACCAACTTCCTTGGTTTGTCCCATGGCAACGGGAGCGTTCGCAATAATAGTCGCTTTTTTCAAGACAGTCTTGTTTTCAAAATCATTTAAGCCCCACTCAATCAAACGCGTAGATTCTTCTTTGCGTGACTTTTCACTTGGTAGACCATTTATAACCATTAACACACGACGTCCGTCTTTAACGGCTGTGCCTATAAGACCATAGCCCCCCGCCTCTGTATGACCCGTTTTTAAGCCATCTGCACCAATGCCTGCGTAAAGAAGCGGATTACGGTTTGCCTGTTTAATGTTGCTATAGGTAAATTCTTTTTTACTAAAAAACTTATAATGTTCTGGATAATCTTCAATCATACGACGTGCCATTAAGGCCAAATCTCTTGCCGTTGAATAGTGATCTTTATCAGGCCATCCGCTGGCATTGGTGAAGTTACTATCTTCCATACCAATCTCAAGAGCTTTGCGCGTCATCTTTTGTGCAAACGCATCCTCACTTCCCTCTAGTCCTTCAGCCAATACAATCGTGGCATCATTACCTGATTGAATGATAACACCATGGAGTAAGTCCTCGATGCTAACCTTGCTTCCTTGTGCCACAAACATTTTGGAGCCACCTTTTGCCCAAGCTTTTTCACTCACACGAAATTCAGAATCTAAATCAATACGTCCAATTTTAAGCGCATCAAACACCATATAGACTGTCATAACCTTGCTCATCGAAGAGGTCGGCATTTGTTGCGTTGAGCTTTTATCAAGCAAAACCTGCCCTGTTTCATAATCTATAACATAGGCTTGCTTAGCTGGCGTGTTTTGTTGCGCCCATGCAAATGTGGGAACAAATAGTAAAGCTATTAGAAATATTAAACGAAACATGGTGACTTTCTTACTCAATAACCATAACGGCATTTGAATTGCCGCTAGAATTTAAAGTGTTAATAATGCTCTGTGCTTGCGATGGATCTTGATAAGGACCTAAGCGAACACGGAAAAAAGATTGGTCATTGATACGGGTCATATAGACTTTTGAAGAGCCAAGGCTTGCCAGTTTTTGGCTGTAATTCAGGGCGTTGTTTTCTTGCGAAAATGATCCCGCTTGAACAAACATTTTTTTGCCCGTGGAAAGCTGATTTTGTATATCCTCTGAAGTTAAATCTGCATTAGGGCGCACTGCATTTTGTACAATTTGGTCTAACTCTTGCGCTTGTACCGATGGTAATCGTGCATTATTCGACGTTGTTTGGGGTGCGTTATTAGCGAAAACACTAGAGGGAGGAGCTTGATTAATCGGCGCTGCCTCTTCTATGTAAGCGACTTGAGTTGGTGTAATCTCCTGTGGTGCTGACGTTGGTGAAGATGCTTTATTCAATAAAGCTCTGTTTTGGTTGTAAGCAATTTCCATCCCTTTGGTACTACGCCCTGATTTTGCAATGCTGGCAAGCTCTTTACTGGCATCTGCCATCACTTCTAATTTAATTTTGGCAACGCCTTTATTCTTGAAGCCAAGCAAGCTAGCAGCACGCTCGGACACATCTAAAATTCTATCGTGCGCAAATGGCCCTCTATCATTCACCCTAAGAATAACTTGTCGTCCATTATCAAGGTTAGTTACCTTAATAATACTAGGCAGTTGAAGTGTTCTGTGCGCTGCTGTTAGCTCATGCTTATCAAATATTTCACCATTGGCTGTCTGCTTGCCATGAAACCCTGGGCCATACCAAGATGCCGTACCTTTTTCCGTTAGTGTATAGCTCTCCGTAGGATAATATCTTTTTCCTTTAATAATATACGAGCTACCGACTTTAAATGATCCTTTACTCTTTGACGCTTGGTCTTGCTTAAGAGGAATCTGTTTTACGACATGTGCAGCATATCTTGCTTCTGAACATGCACTAAGGGCAAAGGTACAAACAATAAGAAGGCTTAATTTTTTTAACATATTTATTCCTTTAAATTATTGCGCTAATCTATCGGCTAATAAGCCAACCGAAGTTGCAAAATAGGTTGAACGATTCCAATGCATAATCGTTTGGTAATTATTGTAAACGATATACGCTTCCCCATTGAGGCCGTCTGGCGCAACAATAGACGCCATCATGTTTTCTTGGGGTAACGCGCCGCCGCCATAAGTGCGTACACCAATAGACGCCCAGTATGATAAAGGCTTTTTGATTTTACGTCCTTCAAGGCTTTTGCTAAATCCAGAAGGTAGCGTCACACGACGCCCCCATCTTTCGCCAGAGTTCCACCCTTCTTTTTTAAGATAATTTGCCGTTGAAGCAAAAACGTCTTTTTTCGTATTCCAAATATCACGTTTGCCATCGCCATTGCCATCAACGGCATAGGCATTGAAGCTAGATGGCATAAATTGATTTTGCCCCATTGCGCCCGCCCATGAGCCTTTCATGTTTGAGCCTTTGATATGTCCTGCATCAATAATTTTAAGTGCGTTAATCAGCTCTTTCGTGAAGAACTCTTCTCTGCGCCCTTCCCATGCCATAGTCGCCAAGGCGGCAATGACGCTAAACCCGCCAGTATTACCACCAAAATTCGTTTCAATACCCCATAGCGCCACAATAAATTGCTTTGGTACGCCATATTGGTTTTCAACGGCTTGCAGGTCAGCATAGTGTTGTTGGATAAGTCTGCGCCCTTTTTTGACGCGGTTTTCATTCACGACGGCTGTTTTATATTGTGCAAATGTCTTTTTGACTTCTGGTTGCTTTTTATCAAGACGAATGGCTGTTTCGCTCGGGGTTGTATTATATAAGTTCGCATTAATCGTTGCTTGTGAGATACCTGCAGCGGCGGCTTTGGCGCGCATGTCTTTAAGCCATATGTTGAAATCGGGTCGCTGTGCCTGTGCAGGATTAATAAAAGCTAAGCTCGTTAAAAACAAAACAGACAATAAAACAAGGTGACGCATATCAAAAACTTTCCAATAATAATGAATTATAAGAAATAATAGACAATAGACCCAAGAAGGGAAAGTTTTTTTTACGAAAGGCGTTTAAATTTATACAGGCTCTTTTTTCGCCAGCTCTTTTTCAAGCAATTTTGTGTATTCATCGCCGCCTTCAACATAAGGCACAGCAATGCGCCCCGCGCCCATACCGCTAATGATAACCGTTGAATAACCTAATAAGCGACCAACAATGGGTTCTTCTAAATGGGCGTTTTCAACGCGGGATAACCTTAATTGAACCCAATCACGCGATAAAAAGCCATTGCGGTACATAATTTTTTTATTGGTAATGAATAAATGTGTCATCCAATAATGAATAACGGCATTATATGCAGGATATATTGCAATAAACATAATAATGAGCCCCACCAGCCAGTGAAAAAACACTCCTGCAAGAAGAGAGATACATAACAAAACAGCGGGAAATGCTAAGGCAAACCAATGAATTCTAGCGTTCAGCACAACCTCTTCACCTTCGGTTAGTAGGGATTTGAAATCTTTTATCATGAGAGCCTATATTCGTTGAATTTAATTTATTTTAACATATTTTACGATTTAATCATATTTAAGCTTTACTGATAAGCCAGTTGTCGCTATTTTGCACATGATTTGAAACGCTACATCTAATCTTTTGCGGACAGATGGCAGAGCGGTTGAATGCACTAGTCTTGAAAACTAGCGTGGGTTTATAGCCCACCCAGGGTTCGAATCCCTGTCTGTCCGCCATTTTATTCTCTCAGTAGAGTTCCTGCCCTTGGCCCCCTTGATATGTTAAGGATGTGAGCTTTCAAAAGTTTTTTCACAAATATAAATAGCGAAAACAACGTAAAGACCTGCATTGGGCGAATCTCTTATTTAATTTCCGCCGAATCAACACTTGTTTTTTGTATTTTAAAAGCAATGTTAGAAAAAAAATAGGCTATGCGTCAAAAGTGAATAGATTGTAATTAAGTCAAGGCGTTCATATACCTGCGCTTTACAACTATCATGACAACAATAAATAATGATTTAACTATATAGTTTTCTTGACATACTGCCCCCATCCTGTATATTACGGCCATCTTAGGAGAGATGTTGATGTTAACGATTCTCTTTAAGGTTTTGAAATAATTATAAATATTAGGATTAAAAAAATGTTTGCAGTCGTACGCACAGGTGGAAAACAATATAAAGTAACTCAAAAAGAATATTTAGAAGTTGCTAAGATAGACCTAGAAGTAGGTAAGAGCATTGATCTTGAAGTTCTTATGACTTCAGATGGAACAGACGCAAACATTGGGAAAACTGGTGCAAAAGTAAGCGCAAAAGTGATAGAGCATAAACGCGCAGACAAAATTGTGGTATTTAAGAAGAAACGTAGACAGGGGTATCGTCGTACAGCAGGTCACCGTCAGGATCTGACAGTGATTGAAATTACTGATATCAAAGCTGCGTAATAACAATATAAAAACAAGAATTTAACTGGAGGACATAAGAAATGGCACATAAAAAAGCAGGTGGTAGTTCCAATAACGGTCGTGATTCAGCAGGACGTCGCCTAGGCGTTAAGCTTTATGGCGGACAAGACGTAATTGCGGGAAACATCATTATTCGTCAGCGTGGAACAAAATACGCAACTGGTAAGAATGTTGGTATCGGTAAAGATCATACGATTTTTGCTCTTATGGACGGTTCAGTTCTATTTTCTAAAGGCCGTAATGGTAGAGCGATTGTAAATGTTGTTCCTGCCAATGACCAAAGACCTTCGGCAGCTGAATAGGCTTCGCCTCAATACTAATTTATAAGGGGAAGGATTATCTTCCCCTTTTTTATTGCTTAAAGTAAAATCTAATGAAATTCCTCGATCAAGCTAAGATATATATTAAAAGTGGTGATGGTGGCCCCGGATCCATTTCGTTTCGTCGTGAAAAATATGTAGAGTGTGGTGGCCCAGATGGCGGTAACGGAGGGCGTGGTGGCGCTATAATCTTTGAAGCGGTAACAGGTCTAAATACATTAATTGATTTTCGTTATGCTCAACATTTCCGCGCGCCCAATGGCACAGGCGGTTCTGGCCGTGATCGTACAGGGCCAAAAGGTGATGATTTAGTCGTAAAGGTTCCCGTTGGCACAGAAGTGATTGATGCGGATAAGGAAACTGTTTTGCTGGATATGTCTGAAGAAGGTCAACGTATTGTCTTTCTTAAGGGTGGCGATGGTGGTTTTGGTAACGCTAATTATAAAAGCTCCACCAACCAAGCCCCCCGTAAAAAAACACCTGGCTGGCCTGGTGAAGAACGTGATATCTGGCTTCGTCTAAAGCTTATCGCTGATGCTGGTTTATTGGGTATGCCCAATGCGGGTAAGTCTACATTTTTGTCGGCTGTCTCGCGGGCGAAGCCTAAAATTGCTGATTATCCCTTTACGAC
>CALDHI010000006.1 GCA_937941545.1 uncultured Alphaproteobacteria bacterium | reverse complement strand
GTTTTGGATTGTCTCCTAAGTTATTATTGAGTGTTGTCTCTGTCATCTCACTTCTTAATTATTTATATATTTCAATGCGTTATCCATTTGTAGACAATAAAATTATGGAATCGGCACTTTCTCTTATATGAATTATATCACAGGCTACGTTACAGATACCAATTTGACGAAAAAGCTCAGCTTTGCAGACCGCAAAATGAGAATAACATACTGATTATAAATGAATTCTTAACAGATGGGAAATATTTAGTGTAAGCGCGAAAAGCGGGGCTTAGCCCGCTTTTTGTAGAGGTTTATATTTTATGCGCTCAGGTGTGTCAGAGCTTTGCCCCAAGCGGCGCTTCTTATCTTCCTCATAATCTTCATAATTGCCTTCAAACCAGACAACTTGGGAATTGCCTTCAAACGCAATGATGTGCGTTGCAAGGCGGTCAAGGAAGGATCTATCATGTGAAATCACCACAACGCAGCCCGCAAAGCGCTCAATTGCTTCTTCTAGGGCGGATAGTGTTTCAGTATCCAAATCGTTTGTTGGTTCATCGAGGAGCAGGACATTAGCGCCAGACTTTAACATCTTAGCCAAATGAACGCGGTTACGCTCTCCCCCTGATAGCTTGCCGACTTTCTTTTGTTGATCAGGGCCGCGGAAGTTGAAGGCAGACACATAAGCACGCGAAGGCATTTCAATCTTGCCGAGCTTTAAAATATCATTTCCATCAGAAATGGCTTCCCAGACATTATGATTGGAATCAAGGGCGTCGCGATTTTGGTCTACATACCCCAGCTTCACGGTGTCACCTACTTTGAAATCACCACTATCAGGTTTTTCAAGATCAGTAATCATTTTGAATAATGTTGTCTTACCTGCGCCGTTGGCACCGATAATCCCAACAATTCCACCAGGAGGCAATTTGAAGGAGAGGTCTTCAATAAGTAACCTGTCCCCGAAAGACTTATTAATATTTTCAGCTTGAATAACTAGATCCCCAAGGCGTGGTGGCGTTGGAATAACAATCTGCGCTGTCCGTACTTCTTGTGCTTCGCTGTCCATCAGCATTTGGTCATAGGCAGCAATACGCGCTTTGGATTTGGATTGGCGGGCTTTTGCACCTTGACGAATCCAGTCTAACTCCCGTGTTAATGTTTTCTGGCGCGCATCTTCTGTTTTCTCTTCTTGTTGCAAGCGTTTAGACTTGTTTTCAAGATAGGCGGTGTAATTACCTTCATATGGAATGCCGCGCCCACGGTCAACCTCAAGAATCCATCCCGTGACGTTATCAAGGAAGTAACGATCATGCGTCACCATAATTACAGTGCCTGCATAATCGCCAAGGAAGCGTTGCAGCCAAGCGACACTTTCGGCGTCCAGATGGTTTGTTGGCTCATCGAGGAGTAGGATATCGGGCTGTTCTAATAATAAGCGACATAAGGCAACGCGGCGTTTTTCTCCCCCTGACAGCTGTGCAACGCCTGAGTCTCTAGGCGGACAACGAAGGGCATCCATTGCCATTTCAATTGTACGTTCAAGCTCCCAGCCATTTGCGGCATCAATCTTACCCTGCAAATCACCCATTTCCGCCATAAGGGCGTCCATATCCGCATCAGGATCAGCAAATTCGGCGCCAATAGCGTTGTAGCGATCAATATTTGCTTTCACTTCGCCCATGGCTTCCATGATGTTTTCAAAGACGGTTTTATTTTCGTCTAGTTCTGGTTCTTGTTGTAAATAACCAATTTTAACGCCCTCGGCCGCCCATGCTTCGCCTTGGAATTCTTTATCAACACCTGCAATAATTTTCAAAAGCGTCGATTTACCTGCCCCATTTGGCCCAAGCACGCCGATTTTTGCGCCCATCATAAAGCTTAATGTAATATCATTCAAAATGGTTTTACCACCGGGCCATGTTTTTGTGAGGCCTTTAATGACGTATGAATATTGATATGCAGCCATGAACTTAATCCTTTAATTGTCGTATGCTTGTAGGCAGAAAGAATGATTTAGCATATAGTAATGTAAAAGAAAAGTAGGGAGATGATATGGCAGGGCCGTCAAAAAATTCAATCATGGAAGCAACTCGCTCGCGTGCGAAGTTCTCAGATCATGCAGAGTCATTAGGGGCGGCAGGGTTTATTAGCCCATATGATGAATCTCAAGACGCAGATTTCCTTTCCCAAGCGGGGCAAATGGCGATTGTGAACCCAACAAAAGAGGGCATTAAAGATTTTGAAATTGGCGTGGCGTGGGACAATGTTAATGCGAAAGAGGTCAAGAATGCTCAATCCAATCAAAAAGGATTCTTTAAGAAGTTACTTAATAAAGCAAAGTCGACCCTACCCAAACGTCAAAGTGGTGTTGATTTAGACGTGGGTTGTTTATATGAGCTGAATAACGGCAAGCGCGGTTCCATACAGGCCTTTGGCCGTGTCTTTGGTGCGCTGGAGGAAGAGCCTTACATCAAGTTAAATCGCGATGAGCGCACAGGAGAGACCGATGGCGAGGATGAGTTGATTAAGGTGAATGGACGCCAATGGATTCAATTTAAGCGTATTTTGATTTATGTTTATATTTATGAAGGCGCGGATAACTGGGATGCCGTACGCCCCCAAATTCAGGTTCGCGTTCCAGAAGAAAAGCCAATGGTTGTTACGTTGAATGCGCGTAAAGAAGAGCTGGCCTTATGTGCCGTCGCGGGATTAGAGAATATTCGTGGGGGTATTAAGATGACAAACTTCATGGAATATTTCCCTGGTCATGCCGAAATGGATCGTGCCTTTGGTTATGGTTTGGATTGGGCGGAGGGTCAAAAAGGGTAAATACTAGCCATAGCCTTTATTTACCCCCTATCATTTATAGGCGGGCTCTTTTATAATTTTAAAAATTTTGACTCGCACTTCTTTATGAGACTGACTAGGAACAAACATGATTTACACGAATGAAGAGCTTTTAATATTATCTATCGGGGCGCTTGGCCTTGGTATGTATTTGTTATTTAAAGGCGGTGATTGGACAATTGACGCGGCGGTTTATATTGCAAAACGCTTTGGCATCTCCCCGCTTGTTATTGGTTTTACCATTATTGCGTTTGGTACGTCACTGCCAGAACTTCTTGTATCGCTGAATGCCAATGCGAATGGGTCGCCAGGTATTGCGATTGGAAATGTGATTGGCTCTAACATTGCTAATATTCTATTAGTTGTGGGGGTGACGGCTTTCTTTGCGACGTTGCATGCTGTGCCGCGTGACATCTTGCGGGATGTTATTGTGATGCTGTTGTCGTCAATGTTGATGATGGCGTTAATGATTCATGGGTCGATTAGTCAATTGAGCGGTTTTGTGATGATTGGCGTGTTGGCGGCGTACGTGCTTTGGCAATATACGATGGCCTCAAAAGGTAAAATTGAAGTCGAAGAAATTGAAGAGCCTAATTATAAAAACCTCTTTCACGGTTTTGTTTTCCTTATGATTGGTTTAGCTGCGATTGCGGCGGGTGCGGAATTTTTGGTACGTGGTGCGAAGGTCAGTGCGACAATCATTGGCGTCCCTGAAGATGTTATAGGATTGAGTGTGATTGCGATTGGTACATCTTTGCCTGAACTTTCAACCTGTATTATCGCGGCAATGAAGCGCCAGTCTGATATTATTATTGGTAATATTTTAGGGTCTAATGTTTTTAATATTCTCATGATTATTGGGGTGACGGCCTCTATAAAGCCTATTGCAAATTCGGCGATTGCTCCGCAGGTTATTAGTCTGGATATCTGGGTGATGTTTGGGGTGTCTGTTTTATTCTCGTTACTACTGTTGTTTTATAAAAAGATTAATCGCGTGATTGGCGGTGTGTTTGTGGCGGGCTATGTATTTTATATTGGGCTTATATATGCGCTATACTTAAGTAAGGATGTTCAAGAAATCGCCATAGAGGCGCTGGAAATCACAAGTTAAAAAGAGGAATTTATCGCCATGGTCGATGCATATGATGTGAATAAAGGGGATGATTCAGATTTAGAGTATCTGGAGGAAATGCCAGATATCACTTATGGGGATGAGCCACGCAATAAGATTAAAGCAGGCGAAAGCCTGAATTTAACGGAGAAAGACCCAACGCTAAATGAGCTGTTAATTGGTGTAGGGTGGGATTTAAAGAAATTTGATACCAAGCCTTTGGATTTAGACGCCAGTTTATTTTTGTTGGATGCCAATGGAAAAACACGTGTCGATAGTGATTTTGTCTTTTATAACAATGCAACGGGCTGTGATGGCGCCGTCACCCATAAAGGAGATAACCGTACAGGCGCAGGAGAAGGCGATGACGAAGTCATGACGTTAACCCTTAATCAACTGCCCTTTGATATCGCAAAGATTGGTTTTACCATTTCAATTTATGATATGGATTATGAAGGTCATGATTTTTCAATGGTGAAAAATGTGTATTTCAGAATCGTAAATCAAAATATTGAGAATGAAATTTTCCGTTTTGAGCTGGACGAAGAGCTGACGGGTAATGAAGGTATCTTGATTGGTGAGATGGAGCGCGTGGGATCTGAATGGTTCTTTAACGCTATCGGTAAAACGGTTAAAGGTGGTTTGGGTACAATTGCCGATGAATATGGCATGATTATTTTAGAAAATATGAAATAGTGAAATGAGGCAAGCTGGGGCAAAGTGTAAAATACATTACATGCCGCCGCCGCCTTTCATTTTCATTGCTGGTGTTGCGCTGAATTTTTGACCTTTACGGCCACCACCACTGCCACCACCACCAAATTTATCTTTACGATTTATCGTTTTCTCATAAATTTCATCAATGTCAGGAATTTTATCAGCTTGGATTTCCTGTACGCATAAGAAGAAAAACTCAACGGCTTTTTCTTCCCATTGGAAAATATCAGCCGTTTTATCTTCGCCTTTTACTTTAGCGGTTTTTACATCCCATTTATCGCCTGCAGCGGGTTTGGCCAAGAGCCAAAACACATGCTCAACGGCTTGCTTTCCTGCGGGAGGCTCATCATACATGAACTGAATTTCGGCTTCAATTTCGTCAGCATCACTGCCCATGCGCACTTCTGCGCTACAGGTAATGCCATCATCGTCGTCATAGACAGACCAAGGCGCAGTTTCGTAAGCGGACAAAGTATAGCCCACTCCCAAATTATCCATTAATTCTTTAATGATACAACGCATTGTTTAATTATAAGCCATTCTGGTTAAAAATGATAGAAATAAAGGGTTTTGGCGCATTTGCAAGTGTTATTTTTGGACACGTACGCCTAATTTATCTTGGTTGCCAAATTCAATTGTTAAGGCTTCTTGGTCATTTACGTCTTCTGATTGACGAACTAAGTTGCCATTATCATCATAAATTAAGGCGAATCCGCGTGATAAAACACTCTCATGGGATAGGCTTTTTAACATACGAAGTTGTGACTCTAAGGCTGTTTTATGGTCTTTTACGTTTTGTTGTACACTGCGCTCTAGGCGTTGGTTCAAATATTCTAATCCTTGTTTGTGTTGGTTTAAAATACTTTGCGGGCTTATCAATTTATTAGCACTGTTTGTGAGGCGCGTTTTGTCTTGTTGAATTTTAAGACTGATTACGCTGTTTAGTTTTTCAGAGAGTAAATCAATTGTTTGCGCTTTATTTTCTAGGATTTGGCGCGGATGCGATAATTTACCCGCCTGTGCGTTAAGTTTATTTTTATGATCGCTAATCATACGTAAAGACGCGGTTGCGAGGCGGCTTTGGCAATTTTGAATATATCCAATCAAATCGGCACGTACAGGGACGGCAATTTCGGCCGCGCCCGTAGGGGTGGGCGAACGTTTGTCGCTGGCGTAATCAATTAGGGTGGTGTCTGTTTCATGCCCTACGGCGGAAATAATGGGGATGGTTGAGGCGGCGGTTGCGCGCACAACATTTTCTTCGTTAAACGGCATGAGGTCTTCTAGAGAGCCACCGCCGCGCGCAACAATGATTAAATCTGGGCGGGGTAAGCCTGTGCCATCTAACTTATTGAACCCCTCAATCGCGTTTGTAATTTGGGCATCGGCGCCTGTTCCTTGTACGTTTACAGGCCATAGTAACACATGTCGAGGAAATCGCTCGCGTAGGCGATGCATGATATCGCGTATGACTGCGCCTGTGGGGGAGGTGATAACGCCAATGACTTGAGGGAGGTACGGCAGAGGTTTTTTATTGGCCTCATCGAACAACCCTTCGGCGTTTAACTTCTTACGACGATCTTCTAGAAGTTTTAGAAGTGCGCCTTCACCCGCAAGTTCCATTTTCTCAATAATAATTTGATAGCGCGAACTTTTGGGATAGCTGGACACGCGCCCCGTAATGATAACATCCATACCGTCTTCGGGGCGGATGGGTGATTTATTCATCGTTCCTTTCCAACAAATAATATTAACGTTGGCATCCACATCTTTTATGTCACCGTATAGATGTCCAGAAGCGGCAATTTTGATTCCTGATAATTCACCGCGTACGCGAATGTGACTAAAATTATCTTCTAAGGTGCGTTTCAAACTGCTGGCTAAATCAGATACGCTCATTTCTGGCACGTTTGACCCTACTTTGGCTTTCGGTGTTTGGGCATCCTTAGGTTGTTTTGGCGCAGCATCTTTTTGACGCGCTTTATTTTCATAGGCTTTTGCAACGGTGAATAAATCTTCGGAAGTCATAGCTCAATATGGTATAGTGTGATTTCTTAAAGTACAATAATATTTCCTGAAACCGTCATCAATTTTTGTTAAAGTACCATCATGAATAATTCTATATTTGAAGCTCTTACCCTTAGCGAAGAAGACGTCATCGACCAAATCTTGGCTGATCTGCAATGGGATGAGGCGCTAAGCCAAGATGTGCAAAGCTATGGCGTTGATTTGGTTTCACGTATTCGCGCTACGCGTCGTAAAGGCGGTAGTTTAGAGTCCTTCTTTCAAGAATATGATTTAACCACCAAAGAAGGCTTGGCATTGATGAGTTTAGGGGAAGCCTTGCTTAGAATTCCAGACACGCAAAACGCCAATGCGCTAATTAAAGATAAGATATCAGGCACGAACTGGCTGAAATCATCGGGTAAGGGATCTAAGAACTGGATGACCAAGGCGGCGGGGTTGGGGCTTAAGATATCGAGCGGCACAATGAACAGCTTGCTGTCTAAAATTGGAGAGCCGTTTATTCGTCAAGCCATGATGAAGGCGATGACGTTATTGGGTAAGCAATTCGTTGTGGGTGAAGATCTTCAATTGGCAATGAAAAACGCGAAAAAATGGGAACAAAAAGGCTTTGTTTTCTCGTATGATATTTTAGGCGAAGGTGCACGTACAGCCGCCCAAGCGGAAATCTATTTCTTGTCTTATCAAAATGCCTTACGAGACATTGTAAAAGCCAAGCAGGATAACCCCAAAATCACGGCGAGTATTTCAGTAAAGTTATCGGCGCTTCACCCACGTTTTGAATATGCACAAAATGATCGATGCATCCCTGAAATCACAGATAAGCTGATGACCTTGTGTTTGGAGGCGGCGGCAAATGATATTGCTTTAACGGTGGACGCCGAAGAAATGTCTAGGCTGCATCCTTGGTTAGAAATTATTAAAAATGTGTGTGATAATAATTACTTACGTGGATGGGATGGGTTTGGTGTAGCGGTTCAGGCTTATCACAAAGGTGCACCAGAACTCATTGAGGAGTTGATTGCGCTCTCTAAATTATCTGCCCGCAAGATGCGTGTACGTCTTGTAAAAGGTGCGTATTGGGATACAGAAATTCGACATGCTCAATTGGAAGGATTATCGGATTATCCTGTGTTTACGCGTAAATCAAATACGGATGTATCGTACCTGCGATGCGCCCAAAAAATGTTACGTAATCGTGCGTATTTATACCCAATGTTTGGAACACATAATGCGCATACGGTTGCGGCTATTATCCAGATGACGAAAAATGATATTACAGGATTTGAATTTCAAAAGCTGTTCGGTATGGGGGATGCGTTATTTACACATTTGATGCACGATCATGATGTCACGGTGACGATGTACGCACCTGTTGGGCCTTATAAAGAATTGTTGCCTTATCTTGTACGCCGTATGTTAGAAAATGGCGCGAACTCCTCCTTTGTAAATCAACTCTATGATACTGATTTATCGCCAGAGGATTTAGTGCAAGATCCTGTTTTG
Organism: uncultured Alphaproteobacteria bacterium; assembly: GCA_937941545.1. GTDB lineage: Bacteria > Pseudomonadota > Alphaproteobacteria > Micavibrionales > Micavibrionaceae. Next base: position 4,728 of record CALDHI010000006.1, on the reverse strand, counting down.
AAAGTGCGTTGTAATAACCCAAAGCATCATCCTAATATCCCTTTGCCTGTTGATATATACCAACCAAAAAGATTGAATTCTAAAGGGTTAGATTTTGATAATCCTGTTATGATAGAGCCTGCCGTTAAACGTATTTCACAATATAATCAAAAGCAATATGAGGCGACGCCTATTGTAAATGGCAAGACATGGCAAGCAGGGCAAAAATATCCAATTATAAGCCCTGCAGATACGTTAGATAAAGTAGGGGATGTGACGTACACGCGTATTGAATCTATTGATAAGATATTTGAGCAAGCCAAAAAAGGCCATAAAACTTGGAAAACAACAGACGTTGAAAAAAGAGCGCGTACGCTTGAGAATATAGCCACTTTATTGGATTATCACCGTGATGAGTTAATGGCGTTGTGTGTACGTGAAGCGGGACGTACATTAAAAGACGCCAGCGATGAAATACGAGAGGCGATTGATTTTTGTTATTATTATGCGATGTTGGCGCGTAACGATTTCAAAACAGACGGACATTCACTGCCTTCGCCCACGGGTGAGACGAATATTTACAGCCTACAAGGGCGCGGTGTCTTTGTTTGTATTAGTCCATGGAACTTTCCCATTGCAATTTACCTAGGGCAAATTATGGCGGCGTTGGTGGCGGGCAATAGTGTTATTGCAAAGCCCGCAGAGCAAACGCCTTTGATTGGGTGTTTCTTAGCTCAACTTATTCATAAGGCAGGTGTACCTGTGAATGCGTTTCATTTTGCACCAGGTGGAGCAGATGTGGGCGCGATGTTGGTTGCGCATAAAGAGGTTGCGGGTGTTGCCTTTACGGGGTCAACCGGTGTGGCGAAGCTTATTAATCAAACATTGGCCAATGGTCACGGTGCGATTCCAAAATTGATTGCGGAAACGGGTGGGCAAAATGCGATGATTATTGATTCATCGGCGTTAACGGAACAAGTTATTGATGATGTAGTACAAAGCGCGTTTGGCTCCGCTGGTCAACGATGCTCTGCCTGTCGGATATTATACGTACAGTCAGATGTGTATGAGAAGACGACTGAAATGCTAAAGGGTGCAATGGCAGAAATATCAATCAGTCATTCGTTTGATTTATCAAGTGATTTAGGGCCTCTTATTAGTGAAGATGCCTATAGAAACGTACAAAGCCATAAGACGAAACTATCAGGTTTTAGTAAAGAAATTGCGCAAGCGGGTTTACCTAAAGATGTGAAACGACAAGGGCATTATTTTGCTCCCATGGCATGCCAATTGAAAGACGTACATGCCCTTGAAGGGGAGGTGTTTGGTCCTATTTTACATGTTGTGCCTTATGATTTAAACGATATTGAACATGTCATTGAAGATATTAATGCCATGGGCTATGGGCTAACCTTTGGGATACACAGTCGTATTCAAAGCTTTATTGATAAAGTCACCTCTGAGATTGAATGCGGTAATCTGTATGTGAATAGGGGCACAATTGGTGCAGTTGTGGGTGTGCAACCCTTTGGTGGGCATGGACTATCTGGGACAGGGCCAAAAGCGGGTGGGCCATTATACCTTCACGGATTTGCAGTTGAAAAAGTTATCAGTACTGATATAACAGCCGCAGGCGGTAATGCGTCGCTTGTCATGTTGAATGACTAAAAAATATGAGATAAAGGATATTAAATCATGAAAATTCTTCTTGTTGGATCGGGCGGACGTGAACATGCCTTGGTATGGAAAATGGCGCAATCTCCTTTATGCGATAAATTATATTGTGCACCAGGCAATGCCGGTATTGCGGACGTGGCGGAGTGTTTGGACATTGCCGCGGAAGATCAAGACGCCATTTTAAAGTTTACGCAAGAGAATGAAATTGACTTTGTCGTTGTGGGGCCAGAACAACCGTTGGTCGAAGGGTTAGCTTCTTTGTTACGCGACCATAACATAAAAGTATTTGGTCCAAGCAAAGCCGCCGCCCAGCTTGAAGGCTCGAAAGGTTTCATGAAAGATTTTTGCGCACGTCATGATATTCCAACGGCGGCCTATGCACGCTTTAAATCTTTAGATAAAGCAAAAGCGTACATCGAAGAAATAGGCGCGCCAATTGTGATTAAGACAGATGGGTTGGCAGCAGGTAAGGGCGTTATCATTGCGCAAAGCGTTGCAGAGGCTATTGAGGCTGTGACGGATATGTTATCTGGCTCAACGTTTGGTGATGCGGGTACGGAATTGGTCATTGAAGAATATATGGATGGGGAAGAGCTTAGTTATTTTGCCCTATCGGACGGGGACGCCTTTGTGCCGTTGACCTCTGCCCAAGATCATAAGCGTGTTGGGGATGGAGATGTTGGGCCAAATACAGGTGGCATGGGCGCGTACAGTCCAGCTCATTTTATGGATGATGCCTTAGAGCAGAAAATTATTGATACTATTATTAAGCCAACCGTTGAGGGAATGAAGCAAGATGATATGGCGTTTCAAGGCGTTTTATTTGCGGGGATTATGGTTGTGAAGGGGGTGCCGAAACTAATTGAATATAATATTCGATTTGGCGACCCTGAATGCCAGCCTATTATGATGCGCTTAAAGAGTGATTTGGTTGAACTTCTTATGGCGACGGATACGGGAAGCTTATCTGATTATAAGGATAAAATTCAATGGAGTAATGAGCACACGTTATGTGTTGTAATGGCGGCAAATGGGTATCCAGCTTCCTATGAAAAAGGAACACCGATTAAGGGATGCGAAGCGTTAAGTGAGATGCCGAGTGTACGTCTTTTTCATGCGGGTACAATGCGTGATAATAGCCAGACATTGGTGAATACAGGCGGACGCGTTTTGGGTGTTGTGGGTATTGGTGATACAGTGGCAGACGCGCAACATCATGCCTATGCGGGCGTTGATAAAGTGGAGTGGCCCGATGGGTTTTGCCGCCGCGATATTGGCTGGCGTGCGATAAAATCACAAAAAGAAAAAGCCGCGTAAGTGATTGTTGAGCTATCGCTTGGCTTTAAAAAAATCTTTTAATATTTGACTGCAATCTTGCGCCATAAATCCATGTTCAATATGAATTTTATGGTGACACGTGGGCTGGTCAAAAAATTGTGCGCCGTGATATACACCGCCGCCTTTTTTATCCAAAGCGCCTATATATAAATTGGGAATACGTGCAAAGGAAATGGCGGCCGCGCAAAGCGTACAGGGCTCAAGCGTGACATAGAGATTATAATCAGGAATACGTTGTGAGCCTAAATCTTTGCAGAGTTGCCTGATGACTAAAATCTCCGCATGGGCGGTGGGATCACTTTGGGTAATAGTGCGATTTCCGTGACGCGCGGCAATTTCCCCTGTTTCTTTGTGAACCAAAACTGCGCCAATGGGTACTTCATTATGAAAGGCGGCTAAACGTGCCTCTTCCAATGCGAGGCTAATATATGTATTGTGATCCAAATATGTCATGAAAGGACAGTAATGGAAAAGAGCCAAAAAAGTAAAGAGGCAAGTCAACCCGAGAAAAAGGGAGAGCGCATCGCTAAAGTGATGGCGCGTGCAGGGCTGTGTTCTAGACGTGAAGCAGAAAGATGGATTGATAGCGGACGCGTACAGGTGAATGGTAAATTCATCAATACACCCGCCACTATTATTACAGACAATGACACGGTGACAGTTGACGGTCAGAATTTACCCGGTAAAGAGAAGACACGTTTATTTTTATATCATAAGCCAACGGGGCTAGTGACCAGTAATAAAGATGAAAAAGGGCGCGATACTATATTTGATAAGCTTCCCCATGGTTTGCCACGCCTCATTACAGTAGGCCGTTTGGATATTAATACGGAAGGATTATTATTATTGACGAATGATGGTGAATTATCACGTCATTTGGAGCTTCCTGCGACGGGGTGGACACGTAAATATCGTGTACGTGCGCACGGGCATACGTCACAAGTACAGCTTGATAAGCTTAAAAAGGGAATCGTGCATAATAAAATTCGTTATAAAGGAATTGAAGCCACGATGGAAAACCAACAAGGTGATAATGCATGGGTTGAAATTTCATTAAAAGAAGGGAAGAACCGTGAAGTCAGAAACGTCATGGAAGCGATTAACATGAAAGTAAACCGTCTTATTCGTGTCTCTTACGGGCCGTTCCATCTAGGGGCTTTGCCGAAAAATACAGTGATGGAAGTGAAGCCGCAAATGTTAAAAGAGCATTTTGCCGATTTCTTCCAAGGGCGCGATTTATAATTTAAAGGAGAGTCTTTATGCGTATTGTTGCGGGAGAGCATCGCGGGCGTGTTTTATCGACGCCTAAAAATCAGGACATCAGACCTACATCTGATAAAGTGCGCCAAGCCGTATTTAATATACTGAACAGTCGTGGCTTGGTCAGGGAGGCGGTTATACTCGATGCCTTTTGTGGAACAGGGGCTTTGGGTTTAGAAGCATTATCGCAGGGCGCCTCATTTTGTTATTTCTTTGATAAAGCACGAGAGTCAATGAACCTGACACGCGAAAATGTGTCCATGTTGAGTGAAGATGCGCGGTGCTTTATTGAGCATGGTGATGCTGCAAAGATTGCACTGAAATCAGAAACGCTGGCACCTGCAAGCCTTGTGTTCATGGACCCACCTTATAATCAAGGGTTGGTTGATTTAGTTATTCCTGTCCTAATTGACAAGGGATGGGTAGCGCAAGAGGCATGGTTTGTGATTGAAACCAGCAAGCAAGAAACAATAA
>CALDHI010000005.1 GCA_937941545.1 uncultured Alphaproteobacteria bacterium | reverse complement strand
AGATTTAGTCGGCTTGTCGCCCTTCCCTAACCGTGAACCCTAGACAACCGATTAATAGAACCCGGAGAGCGCCCCCTAACGCTCCCGGGTTTGCTTTATAAGATCAAGAGCGCTCAGGCGCGTAAACGCGCTACGCTTTATAACACCTTCAAGTTCTCCCATTTATGGGTATGGCGATTAAACAAGCACGCTACGTGGAGCTTTTTCTTCAATCCTTTGTCGATTAGGAAACACAGTCTCTAAAAAGCTTACTGCTTTTCTTCTATACGGATAGACGCAGCGGGGGCATTGCCTTTTTTGTCTTCACCAAAATAAAGCGTTTGATGCGGGAATGGAATTTCAATCCCATGCTCATCAAACTTATATTTTATACGGCGGTTAAATTCTCGCGCCACGATCCATTGCTTAAGAGGCTGCGTTTTAAAACGCCCTCTAATCACCACGGCACTGTCCGCGAATTGATCAAGACCTAAAACCTCAACAGGCTCTAGGATAAGCTGTCCAAAGTACTCATCAACCCTTAAAGACTCACCAACTTCATAGATAAGCGTTGTGACCGCATCGACATCTTCGCGATAAGCCACCCCCAAATCAAACACATGAACACTGAATTCTTTCGTTAAGTTTTTGACAATATTAATCTCGCTAAACGGCACGGTGATGACGACACCATCAAGATTTCGCATTTGCACTTTACGGATCGTTATTTTTTCAATAAACCCCTCATGCCCTGCCAATTCAACCGCGTCCCCAACTTGGATAAGATCTTCAAGGATGATGGTAAATCCTGTAAGAAAGTCCTTCACCATGCTTTGTGCGCCAAAACCAATCGCAATGCCCAGCACCCCAGCACCCGCCAAAAGTGGGACGATATTAATGCCCAGTTCAGACAGCGCCACCAAAGAGAACATCGCCAGAAACACAACAAAGAAAACATTTCGCAGCAGTGGTAACAATGTTTGCAAACGCTTTGATTCTAGCTCTCCAGCCTTATTCATCCACCCCTCAAGGTAGGCACTAATGGCCTCCCAAATAGCGACAGCAATCACGAAAACCAAAATCAACCCCATCATGTTGCCAGAGACTGTTCCAAAGCGATCATTTTCTAAAAAGCTCATCTCTGCCACGCCCCATATAACATTCAACGTGTAGATATAAAGTAATATCGCTAAGACATACCCCATATAACGCATCAAGCGTGAATAGAGCCGCAAGCGCTGATGGCTGAGCTTATGCTTGGTATTGAGCTGAATGACACGCGCTCTCAATAAAAAGCCAAGCTTTCTTACAAAAACCAGCAAGCCGATAGCAATGATGGTCGCCATCACGCTAGCCATGAGCTTTCCAAACGTTGAGCCATTCAGATTGTACTCATCCAAGAAAGCTTCATAGCGTTTAATAAACGTATAAACTGTATTATCCAGCCCCAAAGTATCACTGATTTTAACCAACCCCTCTTCCGACATTGCCTCTTTTTCTGTGGCTTCGGTTAGCGTTTTCAGGTTATTGATAAATTTATCTCGCGCCTCGGGATCCTCCAATGTATCAACCAGTTCCGAAATCCTTTCCTGATCAACGCCTAAGGATGTTACGCCCTTTTCCTGCGCGATCGCAGAGACGTTTAATAAACAGAGCGTGATCAAGATAAGTAATGTTTTCATTGGTGTATTTCCATTGGTTTAGTTACAAGACAAACCTAATCATATTCTTTGCGCTGTAAACACCCCAAAACGAACAAAGCTCCTCATAAAATTATTTAGATTTACGATAGAATATATGTTTATCACCCCTCCTATGCTACTCTTGAGCAAATAAATCTGGAGAAGACAGCCATGGGCAGAGACTATTGGGAAGCACAAAACGACGGAACTAATGATGAGAGCGAGACCTCCAACGTCAAAGACAGCAACGGCACACCGCTGAATGATGGCGATACCGTCACACTCATCAAAGATTTAAAGGTCAAAGGCGCAGGCGTCACCCTGAAACGTGGCACAGTCATAAAAAACATCCGCGTAAACCAAGACAACTTAGAAGAATTCGATTGCTCAACCAAACAAGTCAAAGGCCTCGTCTTGCGCTGTGAGTTTGTTAAAAAGGGCTGAATTATTAAATTGACATAACTTTAAAAATGCTCTATAAAATCTCTACAATTCAAAAGATGGAGAAAAATATGACCGCCCTTAAAACACTAAAACAAATCATCAGTGCAGCAATTATAGGAACAACACTCACTTCAAACGTAAGTGCTCAGAGCATTGAAAACTTAGTGGCTGATGGCGTTATTATTAGTGAGGGTAGCAAATCGAAATGCCTATCATCAGCTAAAAACGTATCTAATGATACCTATCGAGGTCAACCCATTGCATTTATTTGTTCCAACCACTTTGAGCAAATAAGCGGAGCCTCTCAAGGAACCATTGCAATCACGGGAATTTGTGATAGTCAGAGATGCATTGGCCTCAAAGAGCACACTTTATAGCTTTTTTAGATCACCGAATCTTACGCTCTCATTTTCGGGAGTATTCTTTACAAGTTAGTTATAAACTCTAAAACCTTCTCCGCGCGCACTTTATACGGCATATCATTATGTCCGTTATTTTTGAGCGCGACCAGTTGCTTTTTGCTTTGCGCCGCTTCAAATAAGGTGACGCCCATTTTGAACGGGATAATCGTGTCTTGTTCGCCATGGATGATTAAAACGGGCGCGGTCACATCCGCTATTTTATTGATGTTCTCAAACTTATCTTTCATCAACAGCTCAACGGGGAGGAAGAAATACGTGCGCTTCGCCACATCAGGCAGGCGCGTATAGGGCGCTTCCAACACTAACGCTTTGACGTCTTTAAACTCGGTTGCCATTTGCGTTGCCACGCCCGTGCCGATGGATTGACCATAGAGAATAATATCGCCCTCACGCACTTTATTTTGAATGAGGAAGGTAAGATAGGCACGTGCATCTGCATAGAACCCCGCCTCTGATGGCTTACCCATATTCCCGCCATAACCACGATATCCCGCCAGCAAAACGCCGTACCCTTGCGCCACATACTCCGCCACATCAAAAATTCGATGCCCATAATGCCCCGCATTGCCATGAAAGAAAACGAGTGTCGGCTTGTTTAAATCCGCACGGCGATACCATGCGTTAAGCGTGAGATTATCCGCTGTTGTTACTGTCACCCCGCCAAACCCATTGAGCGCATAAGGCGCAATATCAGGTGTCGATGTATCAGGATAATAAATCATACTGCGCTGTAAGAGGAACAGCGCAACCGTGATGCAAAGATATATGAGGATGAGCGCGGTAATAAATCGTTTAACTTTTTTCATGAGTGTTTAAGTCCCTATGACCGTCATTGCGGGGAAGCCCCCTTAGGCTGATGCGGCAATCCACTTTGAGAAAATAATTTACCACAGAGAACACAGAAGAAACACAGCGATGTTAGCACATATTTAAGATCCTAGCCCCTACTTCGTCATACAAGCCTTGCGCCTTTCCTACTTTGTCATACCCGCCTTGAGCGGGTATCTGGAAGCCACAGCAACGTACTCTCAATATACAGACCGCCGCTCGGAGGCGGGGGTGACGGCGTTAGAATTAAACTCAAAAACCCCGTCATTGCGAGCGAAGCGCGGCAATCAATCTTTAGCTTGAGGTGGATTGCCACGTCACTCCGTTCCTCGCAATGACGAGACTAAATGAAATCACTTAATAAATCTTATAAATTCATCTCCAATATTTGTAGTTCTTTTAGAGATTATTCCACTACCCGTCATACCAGTAGAAAATGAATCAAGCCCAGCTAATCCTTTCAAATTTAAGTCTTTCCCAACTTGTAAATAAAAATCTTTTTTACCATTCAGTTCAGGAAACGCCTTTTCAACAAGCTGGCTAAGATTTCCCATGGTTATTTTACTCGTATCAAACTCAATATCATTTTTATCAAGCCATTGTTGAGGATTAGAAAATAAATCTAAAATTTTCAAATGCCAAACTGTGAATGAATCAATGTAATTAAGAAATATTTGTTGTTGAGAAATATCTGGTGAATTGGGTAATGCTGAATTTAAAATAACATTTTTAAACGCGTCTAGCTTTTCTTCCTGTGAAGTCCTTAAAGCGGCTTGGGTCGCGTACATAATTATATCAATAAATTCATTATTATTTTGTAAATTCCTGATTGATAGCCCTCTATTCTGTAACTCATATATTGCTAAAGCAACATCTTTCATCCATTTTTGTTTACGCTTTTCTAATGGAGGGTTCACAAACATCATGAATGATTCTACAGCCGCAGAACCTGCTACAGGGATTGCCCCCAAAATAGATTTAACTGCTGAATGCGCGCCATCAGTTGCCGTTGGCTCGGGAGGCGTTAGGTCTTTTCCTTTATCATGCATCCCCTAAGCCGCTTCGCTTTTCACCTTCGCCTTTGGCATGTCCAACTTGATATTCAGCTCTTTTAACTGCTCTGCGCTGGCTTCGCTTGGGGCTTTCATCATTAGGTCTTCGGCGTTGCCGTTCATAGGAAAAACGATGACTTCGCGGATGTTTGGCTCATCAGCCAAAATCATAACGATACGGTCAACCCCTGGCGCGATTCCACCATGGGGCGGGGCGCCGAATTTCATTGCCGTTAACATTCCGCCAAATTTATCTTCCAGCACCGATTTATCATAGCCCGCCATACCAAACGCGCGTTCCATGATTTCAGGTTTATGGTTTCTTATCGCGCCCGAGGACAGCTCAATCCCGTTACACACAATATCATATTGCCACGCAAGGATATCGAGTGGGTCTTGATTTTCGAGCGCATCCATGCCGCCTTGTGGCATAGAAAACGGGTTGTGAGAGAAATCAATTTTGTTGGTTTCTTCGTTCATTTCAAACATAGGGAAGTCCACAATCCAGCAGAATTTGAACTCGCCTTTTTCGCGCTCCGCCACATGACCGTCGGGCAGCGCATCACAAATGGCGTTACGCGCCAAACCTGCAAACTTCGCCGCAGGAAGCTCTTTATTACAGATAAAGAACACGGCGTCGCCATCTTCCAAACCACATAAGTTTTTAAGTTCGTCTTGCGCGGCAGTTGGGATAAATTTCGCAATTGGCCCTGCGCCCTCACCGTTTTCAAACTTAACGTAGCCCAGCCCCGGTGCGCCTTCACCTTGCGCCCATGAGTTTAATTTATCAAAGAAGCTTCTTGGTTGATCCGCCACCGCAGGGGCGCGGATAGCGCGGACAACGCCGCCTTTTTCAATCGTGCCTTTGAAGGCTTTGAACTCAACATCGTCACGCGCAAACACGGACGTCACATCGACAATTTCAAGCGGGTTACGCAAGTCAGGCTTGTCTGAGCCATATTTCAACATTGATTCAAGGTATGGAATTTGCGGGAACTTCCCTTCTGGAATAGTACGATTTTCGCCACTGAAATCCGCGAACTGTTCAAACACACCGCGCATCACAGGCTCAATCACGTTGAACACATCCTCTTGCGTCACAAATGACATCTCCATATCAAGTTGGTAAAATTCACCCGGTGAGCGATCGGCGCGAGAATCCTCGTCACGGAAACACGGCGCGATTTGGAAATATTTATCAAAGCCAGACATCATCAACAGCTGTTTAAATTGCTGCGGCGCCTGGGGGAGTGCATAGAATTTACCCGGATTAAGGCGCGATGGTACAAGGAAATCACGCGCGCCTTCGGGGCTTGATGCCGTCAAAATTGGTGTTTGAAATTCTTGAAAGCCTTGCCCCTTCATACGCTCACGAAGCGAGGTAATCACATCATTACGCAGGCGGATATTCTTTTGCATCTTCTCACGACGTAAATCGAGGTAACGATATTTAAGGCGAATTTCTTCGCCCGCGCCATCATCTTCGGCGACCTGAAACGGAATAACATCCGATGCGCCCTGCACTTCAACCGCATCAATATACAGCTCAATATCGCCAGTTGGCATGTTGGCATTTTGTGTCTCACCGGGGCGAATACGCACAACGCCCGTCACGGTCACAACGCTCTCTGGGCGGACTTTTTCAATTTTGGCTAGCAAATCAGACCCTTCATCGACAACGCATTGCGTCAGGCCATTTGTGTCACGCAAATCAATGAATAAAACGCCGCCATGGTCACGCTTACGATGCACCCAGCCTGATAATTTAACGGTTTCACCAACATGATCTTTGTTCAATTCGGCGCAGTTATGAGTTCTATATGGGTGCATGGTCTATCCTATTGTTTAAAATTAGGCTTAATTTATAACGGCTTACGCCCGCGGATACAATACAAGATAGCCATAAAAGCGCACATAATAAGCAGTTTATAATTTTTAATTATGGAACACTTTAGACTTGCAATTAAAGATAACAGGCGTATAAAAAGGATGAATTATCCTATGTAAGAGATTTTTGAGAGTATATAATGTCAAGATATGTAGATTTAAGAATTGCTCCCTTTAACGGGGTTGCTGGTGTTTATGGTGTACCCGCAGAGGGAAACGAACAATTAATCGCCTCTATTTCAACAAGTACAGACGATAGCTTATCTGACGCTCCGCATTACCTCTCAACACATAACCCAGGAATTATCAACATACGCAAAAGCTTGTTAGGATTTGGGAAAAATAGCGTTATTACGACAATATTTGAAGATAAACGCAGAGATTATATTGTTGAGTTATCTTTAGAGGCAGCGCAACAACGTATAGGTGAAGCAAAAAACCCTTGTTTCATAAGAGAGTAGGAAAACTGATTGTCTCAGATTGCTTTTCCCTTTAAAACAGATGTATGATTATAAAAACACAGCAACAATTGGATGATGTCTGCGCGGCGCT
>CALDHI010000004.1 GCA_937941545.1 uncultured Alphaproteobacteria bacterium | reverse complement strand
GGGCGGAAGTTATTCCATTCTTCAAACTTCAACGGGCGGTTATCCATCGCGGCAGGCACGCGGAAACCATACTCCACCAACGTTTCTTTACGCGATCTATCGCCCTTATACATCGCCCCCACTTGAGGGACCATCACATGGCTTTCATCCAAAAACATAATGGCGTCTTTGGGTAAATATTCAATCAGCGTTGGCGGTGGCTCACCCGGTTCACGCCCCGTTAGGTAACGCGAATAATTTTCAATGCCAGCGCACATGCCTGTAGCTTCCAACATTTCAATATCAAATTGGGTGCGTTGCGACAGGCGTTGCGCCTCGACCAACTTGCCTTCTTTTTCAAACCACGCAACACGCGCTTTCATATCTTGCTTAAGCTGCTTGACCGCTTGACTGATGGTGGGGCCAGGGGTGATATAATGCGAGTTCGCGTAGATACGCACACCGTCCAACTTTTGATGTTTGTAGCCCGTGAGCGCATCGAACTCCGTTATCTCCTCAATCTCATCACCGAAAAACGAAAAGCGCCAGCCAGAATCCTCCATATGCGAGGGAAATAATTCCACCGTGTCACCGCGCACACGAATTTGCCCACGCTCGAACGTTAAATCATTTCGCTTATATTGTAGCTCAATCAATTTGGTGATTAACGCCTGTCGGTCAATTTGCATGCCCTTGGTAATATCAAGGGTCATCGCCACATAATCTTCTTTCGATCCTATACCATAGATGGAAGAAACAGAGGCAATGATAATTGTATCACGCCGCTCAAACAAGGAGCGCGTCGCGGCGTGGCGCATACGATCAATCTGCTCGTTAATGGAGCTGTCTTTTTCGATAAACGTATCACTGCGCGGCACGTACGCTTCGGGTTGGTAGTAATCATAAAAGGAGACAAAATATTCTACAGCATTGTCAGGGAAAAACTCTTTAAATTCTCCATACAATTGCGCGGCCAAAATTTTATTGGGCGCCATGATAATGGCAGGGCGCTGAAGATCCTGTATCACATGCGCCATGGTGAAGGTCTTACCCGATCCTGTGACCCCCAGCAGAACTTGATCGGTTAACCCTTCGCGTAAACCAGCGGAGATTATGGCAATCGCGTTTGGCTGATCGCCCGCAGGTTCAAAATCTGAATTGATTTTAAACGGCTTTGAATTATCAAAGGGATCCCCCCGTAATTCACTCGCTGCTTGATTAAGTTCGACTACGCCACGCATGGAGCAGTTATAGATGATTTAGGGAGGGAATGGAAGGTTTAGCGTATAAACCCAACTTGTTTTAGTTTCTCACGTTCTTTTGTATTTAGGTTCTTAAGCCCCAGCGTATTGTCGATAAAAAACAGGTAATTATTAATTAGTCCACGATGCGTTTTAGGGTCTTGGGTTTTAACAAAATCTGCCAAGCGGTCAAGATAGGCATAGGACAAGCCCCCTTGCACCATCATCTTGTTACGGCGACTATCATAATAGGCCACGCCCTCAAAAATTTTATGCCCCTGCCCTTGCATTAAAATCTTTGCCTTATGGTCTTGGAACAGGCCATACCACGGACGCTTACCAAACATAGGGTTATTCTTAATGGGTTCATCGGGGGGTAATTGATAATATTGACGAATAAAAACTTCGGCGAGTTTTTGCTTGCCTAGCGTTTTAATTTCTTTTGCATCAAAACCACTCCAATAAAACAAAAGCTCCGTCACTAAAATATCAACATTTTTGTAATCAGTAAAAAGAGTAAGCTCATCCATTTCCAAAAGTTGCTTCACCAAGGATCGAACACGCCCATTCTCTTTCATCGCTTGATAAAGGGCAGGCAGACCGCCCATTTCAGGAATAGTTAAAATCATATCTTGCTGGGCGGTGTTTTTAAGAGGCTTATTCAAAAATGCAACAAGCGCGATAAGAAGCAGAAGGCACACAACGCCCGCCACAACAAAGCGCTGGTAGCGTTTCAAAAAAGGCAAAACATGGTGGATATCAAAGGCCATATTTAATTATACCGTATTTCACATTATTTATATAAAGATAACTTACCCGTCAATTCAGATAACGCGTCACGATCACCGAACAAACAGAGACCCAAATAATTCAATTCTTCACCACATTGATTTTGCGTTGCTGCCAACTGTTCTTGCGTTTTTCCTATCGTCATCGTGTCTGTAAAATCTGTAAAAGCTATATTTTTCTCAATGGCTTGATCACGAATATTTTTTATTTTATTCGAATTTTTAGCCTTTAAAACGATCACGGGATAATGTGAGACAGAAGGATGAACGCCGCCATCTGCATCTTGATAATCAACAAAACAAAAATCTTGCTTCGTTGCGACATCGCCAGCCAAACCGGCCATAGTGTGCCCAATGGCATTCATCAAGCGCGCAGTACTTTCTTCTTTACCATTCACAACAATCACAAATCTTCGTGCATCCTCGTCAACAGATTGATAATCCGTAGCGCTCCTTGCAGCCTCAACCACAGGGGCAGAAATAGATTGAGGGTTCTGAGGCGCCTCGTTCTCTTCTTTTAAAGGCTTCAATGTTGGGAAGCAGATAACGTCACGGATATTCGAAGAATTGGTGAGGAGCATCACAAGGCGATCCAGCCCCATGCCCCAACCGCCCGTTGGCGGCAGACCATATTCTAGCGCCGTCACGTAATCATCGTCTTTCATTTGCGCTTCTTCGTCGCCATTTTTACCCAACTCAACTTGTTCATCAAAACGCAAACCTTGGATTTTAGGATCATTCAACTCACTGAAGGCATTCGCAATTTCCCAACCATTAATATAGGTTTCAAAACGCTCCGTTAAACGGGCGTCATCGCGGTGAATTTTCGCAAGCGGTGATACATCAACAGGCATATCCATCACATGCGTAGGTTGAATCATTTTAGCTTCACAACGTTCGTCAAAAACTTCGGCGACAACCGCGCCCCAGCTTGTGCCATCAGGTAATTTAACACCTTTTGTTTTGGCCAACTCAACCGCGTCTTGCGCCGTTTCAACCGCCATAAAATCAAGCCCTGTATATTCTTGAATCAAATCACACATTGACGCACGACGCCAAGGCTGACCAAAGTCAATCTCTTGTGCACCAAAAGTAATCTTCGTTGTGCCGTGAATATGCTCAACCGTTTTACGCACTAAATCTTCGATTAAATCCATCAAGTCATAATAATCATAATAGGCATGGTAGCCTTCAATAGAAGTGAACTCAGGGTTATGCTTCATAGAGATACCCTCGTTTCTGAAACAACGCCCAATTTCATAGACGCCATCGGCCAAACCACCAACAATAAGGCGCTTCAGCGCCAACTCAGGGGCCACGCGTAAGTAAAAGTTACTGTCTAGCGCATTATGATGCGTTACGAAGGGCTTTGCAGACGCCCCGCCCATGATGGCTTGCAGGTTCGGCGTTTCTACCTCAATCGTACCCATATCATCCATATAGTTACGAATGAACCGAATGATTTTCGAGCGCGCACGCAAGGTATCGCGACTTTCTTCATTCACGATTAAATCGACGTACCTTTGACGGTATTTTGTCTCAACATCCGTCAGTCCTTCATGCTTATTTGGCAAAGGCGCAAGTGATTTCGTTAGCATAACTGTTGAGGTCACACGCACAGAAAGCTCCCCACGCGGCGTACGCCGTATAGTCCCTTCCGCGCCAATAATGTCACCCAAGTCATATAGCTTTAAAAGCTCTAACGCTTCCTCATTCATAGTGTCCTTGTGACAAAAGACTTGTACCTTGTCCGTGGCATCGACCAAATCAATGAACATGCCGTTATTACGCATCGCCATGATACGTCCCGCAACACGCACAACATCCGTTGTTTCTTCCCCATTTTCCAAACTGTCATATTTTGCCTGAATATCCGCAGCCTTGTGTGTACGGTCAAACTTAGCAGGATAAGGGTTGATGCCCTTTTCAAGAAGTTGACTTAGCTTGTATTCTTTTGCTTGGCGCGGATCTGTCAGATCTAAATCTGTGTCTTTTTTGGTATTTGTCATTTGAGGCTGTGTCATTTTCGTCTTTTTATGCTAAAATTTGTGAATGTTAAAAATTACGCAATTTTGGTCTAAAAAACAAGGTTTTAATACCACTCCTTCGCATAACAGAGGCAACGGCCTCCTCGAGTTTACCCGCATGATGGCCTCTAGTCATGAACAAGGCAATGTCTTGTTTCTAATCATGATCGTCATCGCCCTTTTTGCAGCTCTCACCCTTGTCATGACCCAAGGATCACGTAGTGGCGCAAACGGCATCAGTAAAGAAAAAGCCGCCATTGCCGCCACTGATATTTTGAATAATGCGGCTGCGATTAAGCGGACGGTGCAGACGCTTCAAATTAACGGATGCAGCGATATAGAAATCAGTTTTGAAACCCCAAGGGTTGCGGGCTACACCAACCCCAACGCTCCTGTCGATAATTCATGTCATGTTTATCACCCCGATGGCGGTGGATTGAACTATGTCGCACCTGATGAAGAATGGAATGATACATCAAAATCAGCCAACAATCATTATGGCACATGGTTCACATCAGGTGCTGGGTGGATTACTGGCCTGGGGACTGATGGCTCTGGCTCAAATTGCCTTGGCGGGGCAGCAGATGGAAGTTGCCGAGAACTTTTGACAGGTATTCCCTACATTCAGCAAGAAATATGCCTTGCTATCAATAAAAAACTGAGCTGGGGTTTTGATGAAAATGGCACGCCCTACCAAGACAATGGAAACTCGTATGCGGCATCCACACACACAAATTTCATTGGTACTTACAGTGACGGCTCATCTATGGGGCAAGCAACACCTTCTGCTTACTCAAATATTATGACTGGATGTATTGAAGGGGATTCAAATCCTGCAGCAGGTTCATATAGTTTCTTCCAAGTTTTGATTGCGAGGTAGAGGATGATGTCTCAAAAAGGAAATGCATTGTGGTTTATTTTGGTGGCTATTGGTCTTTTAGGGCTTCTTACCGTTATGATGACGCGCAGTTCATCCAACAGCAATGAAACGGGAAGTTACGAACAAACCGTTATCAAAGCCAACGATTTTTTGAGCTATACTAAAAGTATTGAAAATGGCGTACAAAGCTTGCTAGCGCGCAGTTGTAGCGAAAATGAACTATCATTTTGGCATGACAGCAACGACGATGGAGTTGAAGACGCCAGCGATGATTATTATAACATAGGCGCACCCACAAACCGTTCATGCCATGTTTTTGATGTTGCGGGAGCAGGACTAAAATTCGCAGAACCTAGAGAAAGTTGGCTGGATAGCAACGAGAGCGCGCAAGCAAAATATGGTGAGATCACGTTCACTGGCTCAAATCAAGTCAGCAATCTCGAAACCAACTCACGCTCCGATTTGTTAATCATTACAAGCTGGCTTACAAAAGACATATGTGAATCCATTAACAACACCCTGTTTTCAGATCCTGTCATTACTGAAGATAATGGATCTTTTAGCACAACTCCGTTCACGAGTGCAGCGTTCAGAGCGGCCAGCTTTTCAAATATTAACTTAACAACTTTTCCATTACATGATGGCCAACCAAGTGGATGCTTCACATCAGAAGATGATGGCGGGTATCATTTTTATCACGCATTGCACGCACGATAACTACTTCCGCGCTAACGCATAGATTTCCGCAGGAGACTCTTTCACACTGTCGGGGAAGCCTAAACTTTCCATACCTTTATCTTTTGAGACAAAATACAGCTTCGTAAAGGGCTCTTTAATCATCGAATCTTTATCGGGGAATTTACGTGTGGCGGCATTGAGCGCATCGGTATTCACCAATATCTCATCTCCATCCAAATTATGTAGCAAAACAAGTGTCATATTAATCGCGTAGCGTGCCAAAAAATTAAAAAGCACGCCTGAGCCCTCTTAAAATTCAAGTGAATATCCCATGATTCATAGGTGTTGTATAGTATTGAATATGCTAGAAATAGATAACTTAACTTAACATTCGTCATTGCGAGGCGAAGACGAAGCAATCCATTAGCAAGTAAACTGGATTGCCGCGTCAGCCTTTCAGGCTTCCTTGCAATGACGAGAATAAAGAAATATGAATCAACCTGACCTAAAAAACGCGCCTATTACCCTGCCTGATATTCCCGCAATATCAGTTAATGCGCGTCAGGCCGCCTTGTTAACCAATGATGGGGAGATACGTGTTTTGTCGCATGACAAAGCCGCGCAACTTGTTCATAAAAAACCTGTTCTGCTCTGTCATGCGCCTTATACATGCAAGACATTGGGCGCGGAAGATATCTTCGGGTTTGATGTATTAGAATTATTTGCGTTTGTGCATCCTGCTAAATTTTGTGTCCCAACCCCCGTTGGGTTATCCAAAGTTTTAGGCTTACCCGCCCCCACTTCCTTTGATGAATATCCGTTTACCTTGATGGAAATAGCCAAAGCGTTGTTGTCTGATTTACGTGCCGATATCTGGCAAGCCAAAGCCAACCCGATTAAAATTGCTAACGTTATGGGACAACAAGGACTAGGGTGGAATTGGACACCGTTTATCTATAGCGCGTTGGGTGAAGAATATGATCCGCGTATCCCCGTGATGAGCAAGGTTGATTTAAACGTCTGGAAGAACTTACCTGAATGGTCAGAAAGCGCACCGCCCCCACCCCCCTCTCATCATCCCGTCACAGGGGAAGAAGCACGGGTGCGTTTAAAAGAATTATTAGGCGCAGGCGCAGAAGATCGCGCACAACAAATGGAGTATACCAGTGCGCTCACCGCCGCCTTTCGCCCCAAAGATGAAATGGACGAGCCACATTTAATCATGGCGGAGGCCGGAACAGGTGTCGGTAAAACGCTCGGTTATCTAGCGCCCGCCGCGCTATGGGCGGAGAAGAACCAAGGCTCTGTTTGGGTTTCAACCTACACCAAAAATTTGCAACGCCAAGTCGATCAAGAGCTTGACCGCCTCTATCCCAATGAAGATTTAAAAGATAACAAGGTCGCCATCCGTAAAGGGCGAGAGAATTACTTATGCTTACTCAACTTTGAAGAAGCCGCCATTGGCGCAGGTCTATCACGCGACAGACGCCAAGCCGTATCGCTAGGCATTATGGCGCGTTGGGTGGCCGCCACCAAAAATGGTGAACTCGTCAGTGGCTCAGATTTTCCTGGTTGGTTGAGTGACCTCTTAGGCTATCACCATACAGCAGGACTATCTGATACACGCGGTGAATGTATATTTTCTGCATGCGATCATTACCACAGATGCTTTGTGGAGCAATC
>CALDHI010000003.1 GCA_937941545.1 uncultured Alphaproteobacteria bacterium | reverse complement strand
CCGTAAGGAATATAAAACATACGAGATGCCAACCTTTAATGTGATGACGATGGAAGACGCGGCAACGCACTTGTCACGCATGCTAGGCAATCTTCCGCGTTCTGGCCCTAACAGCGTATGGGCAACCTTGCAAAGCTTTATCCCCGAAGGCGTGAAAGACCCTTTGCTTATACGCTCCACGGTGGCGTCTACCTTTACGGCGGGGTTGGAAATGGCAAAACAAGGAACGCTAGAAATCCGTCAAGACGGCGCGTTTAAACCAATTTACATGCGCAGTAGCAACCGCGAACCCGGTTATGTTGAAAAGGAGAATCAAGATGAGTCATGATGCAAGTTGTCTATGTGGGAAGATTCAATTTAACGTAGAAATTGATGCGGCGGATGTGAATTTTCATGCGTGCCATTGTACTATGTGCCAAAAGCAAAACGGTGGCCCTTATATGGGTGTAAAGCTTTCACGCACACCTGATATCGTGAGTGAAAGCTTGGCTTGGTATGATAGCTCTGATTATGCACAGAGGGGATTTTGTAAAGAATGCGGCTCTACTTTGTTTTGGAGAATGAAAGAAAATGTTGATGCCATGTGTATTGTGTCTGTGGGCGTTTTGAAAAATACGAAAAATCTGACGCTAACGTCTCATATTTTTGTAGACGGTAAGCCTGATTACTATGAAATAGCAGACGGCCTTCCGTGTTTAACAGCAGAACAAGTTATGGCCAAGTATTCGTAAAGAAGAAAGTAAGGTAATGGAACAACAAAAGATAGACGATAAAATGGAAGAGCTTGAAGAGGTCTTATCGGAAGAGGTCGCAGTTGAAGACGAAAGCCAAGAAGGCACGTTCGACAATATTGAGCTGAATGAAGAGAATTTATTACGCATGGTTGAGGCGATTTTGTTTGCCTCAAGTAAGCCTATTTCTGCGCAGGCCATGTTAGAGCGTCTTCCAGAAGGTGCGGACTTAAACGTCCTTTTGCCGAAACTAAAAGAGCAATATGATGGACGTGGGATTGAGCTGGTTGAAGTGGGCGGCCAATGGGCATTACGTACTGCCGCTGATGTGGGTGCGGCCCTGACGGTTGAAAAAGCAGTCCATAAAAAAATGTCAAAGGCGGCGTTGGAAACCATGTCGATTGTGGCCTATCACCAACCCATCACCCGCGCGGAAATTGAAAATATCCGTGGCGTGGCAACGCATAAAGGGACGCTAGATATCCTCATGGAAATGGGGTGGGTGAAGCCAGGGCGCAGACGTGAGACGCCAGGGCGTCCTTTGACATGGATGACCACCAATGATTTTCTTGATCATTTTCAATTGGAAAGCCTGATGGATCTACCGGGGCTAGATGAGTTGAAATCATCAGGTCTGCTCGATAGACGCGCGGCGATTGATACCATTCCTGACACGGGTGACTTGTTCGACAGCGGTGATGTGGATGCGAAAGAAGTCTTGGATGCGAATGAGAATGACATGAGCGATGATGATGCGTATGATGAAGCCAGCTATAAAGAAATAAAAGCCCGCACGATACGCGAAGAAAAAAGCGGACACGCAACGGATAATCAAGAAACAGAAGAGGAAACATAAAAATGAGTTTAGGAATTTGGCAGATAGCCTTATTAGTGGTTTTGGTTTTATTGCTTTTTGGCGCAGGGCGCTTACCCCGCATCATGGGTGATGTGGCCAAAGGAATTAAGTCCTTCAAAAAAGGCCTCGATGAAGAGATCGATACGATTGATGCCAAAGTTATTCATGAAGATGATAAGAAAAAAGAAAAGTAACTCATGCTGGATTTTGGATGGGCAGAGTTATTGATTATTGTGGCGGTGGCGGTTTTTGTTATTGGGCCAAAAGATATTCCTAAAATGATGTATGGCATGGGGCGCGTAATGCGCCGCTTCCAATATGTGCGCTTTGCCGTTACCAAACAATTTGACGATATGATGCAAGCCGGGGACTTAGAAGAGCTTCGTAAAGGCACGACCAACGGCGTCAACTTCGAAGAAAACCGCCGCGCCCTTAATGCAGAGTCGAATGAAGAAAAACCTCAAAACGAAATCGACGCCGAATATGACGAAGCGGAGTTTGATGAGGAGTATGAGGAAGGTAATGATGTTACATGTGCTACATATAAAAAAATATCCTCACAATATGCAGATTGTTTTAATGAGCCATCCGACCATATTGATGATTTTTTAAAATTATTGCCTGAGAAGGCTGTCATATTAGATGCTGGTTGTGGCCCTGGAGTTGATGCCTATTATATGTCTCAGAAAAATCATCTTGTACATGGAATTGACTATGCACAAGATATGATTGAATTAGCGCAACGGAAATATCCAGAGATTGAGTTTGAAGTTTGTGATTTAAAACACATCAATTACGAGGCTCATAAATTTGATGGTGTTTTGGCATCATATTCTTTGATACATATAGAAAAAAAGTTTTTTGATGAGGCGATAAAGAAAATTTCAAATGTGCTCAAGAAAGATGGAATTTTTTGTATTGGTTTTCAAGAAGGTGATTCTGCCGAAATCATGATAAATGAGCCTTTAGATGAAAGTCTTAAAATATTTCTAAATGTAATGAGTGAAGATGAAATCACAAATGTCTTAGAAAAAAATGGCTTTAAAGTAATTAAAAAATTCTCAAGACCTTTTGAATCAAAAGATGAGTTACCTTTTAATAAAGTATGCTTAATCGCCCGTAAAGACGAGGTCAAAAATGACTAATCCTGCGATGAGTGCGCCTGTTGAACAAGAGAAACAACCGCTGGCGAAGCATCTGATTGAGCTACGCAAGCGGCTTATTTGGATATTTTCCGTGATGGCGGTTGGCACAGGGATTTGCTTTGTGTTTGCGGAGCATATCTATGGCTTTCTTGTGCAACCGTTGGCGGATGCAGGTTCTCAACGTTTGATTTATACAGGGCTGACTGAGGCCTTTTTCACCTATATGAAAGTGGCGTTTTTTGCGGGTGTATTTTTAACCTTTCCTATTTTACTCACCCAAATTTGGGCATTTATCGCACCAGGATTATACGGCAAGGAACGGCGCGCCTTCTTACCGTTTTTAATCGCGACGCCTTTATTGTTTTTTACAGGTGGGGCGATTGTGTATTACGGTATTATCCCGTTCGCATGGGATTTCTTTTTAAGCTTCCAAAGCAAAGGAGCGGACACGGCATTACCGATAGAGTTAGAGGCGCGGGTGAGCGAATATCTAGACCTTATCATGACGCTGATTTTTGCCTTTGGTTTGTGCTTTCAATTGCCGGTGTTGTTGACGCTGATGGGTAAGGCGGGCTTGGTGAGTGCACACTCGCTGGCATCGAAACGTAAATACGCGGTGATTACGGTGTTTGCGGTGGCGGCATTTTTAACCCCGCCTGATATCATTTCGCAAGTGGGGCTGGCTATTCCTATCTTAGGATTATATGAAATTTCGATTTTGCTAGTGCGTTATTTTGAAAAAGAGCGCGCTACAGAAAATGCCAAACAAGATGCCTAATTTACCACAACGCTATAAAAAAGAGCTGGCCCAAAATGGATGGAGCGCAGATGCGTTTCAACTGTCTGCGGTGAATGAGTTACAGCGTTTGTTGGTAGATTTAAACCCTGTTAAATCATTCTGGCCTTTTGGTAAAAAGAGAACCGTGCAAGGGGTGTATCTTTATGGCGGTGTGGGACGTGGCAAATCTATGCTGATGAATTTGTTTTTGGATGAAGCTTCGAAAAAACTGAGCCAGCTGATTAAAAAACGGCCCAGTATAAAAAGAAGCCATTTTCATGAATTTATGATTGAAACGCATGATTGGCTTCATGCGCATCGCGGGGAGGGCATGGATGATTTATTACCGCGATACGCCGATCATGTAGCCAAACAAACGACGCTTATATGCTTTGATGAATTTCATGTCACGGACGTTGTGGATGCGATGATATTAGGGCGCCTGTTCACCGCGTTGTTTGAACGGGGCATTGTGTTGGTTGCCACAAGCAATTGGGCGCCTGATAATCTGTATGAAGGGGGATTACAACGTGATCGCTTTATGCCGTTTATAAAATTGTTGAATACCAAAACGGTTGTTTTGCATTTGGATAGTGATACGGACTACCGCATCATTTCTGCGCCAGATCAAGATGTGTATTATTTCTATCCTTTGAATTTAGAAACACAAGATAAGATAGAGCGCGTTTTTGCAGAATTATCGAATGATGCCCCCTTGCAACAGGATATTCTTAAAGTGAAGGGGCGCGAAATAGAGGTGGAATCAGCAAGCGATATCGCCCGATTTACATTTGCGCAACTCTGCGAGCGTGCCTATGGCGCAGAAGATTACATCGCTATTGCCCAAAAATATGATACGGTTTTCCTGACGCAAACTCCACGACTGGGCTATGATAGGCGTAATGAGGCTAAGCGTATGATACTTCTGATTGATTGTTTATATGAAGCCAAATGTCGCCTTGTTATTTCGGCGCAAAATGAAATTGAAAAACTGTATCATGGGCATGACCATAAATTTGAATTTGATAGAACGATAAGCCGCCTGATGGAAATGCAATCGGTGGGGTATCACCAAGAAAGAGTGCAAGAAGGGAAGGGCGTATGAAGTTTATAGAAACAATAACTCATCGCTTTAAGGCGCTGCCCTATAACCGTCAAAAAGAAATCGCGGTGAAAGGCGGTAAGGCCGAGCGGATGACGCTGGCAAAATCCACAAAGACAAATCGTGAGATTTTATTTTATTTGGCGGAGCATGACCCGCAAGCCGAGGTGCGTCAGCGCGTTGCGATGAACAAGGCCACGCCCGCACAGGCCAGCGATATGATTGCGCGTGACCAACACGAAGACGTGCGCTTGGCATTATCTGGGCGTTTAATTAAACTGCTCCCCGAGCTATCCCTTGATAAACAAAGCCAGCTTTATGCGTTTACAGTGCAGGCGTTGGGCACATTGGCGTTGGATGAAGTGTTAAAGGTGCGTCGTGCACTGGCCTCCAGCCTTAAGGATCATGCCTTTACGCCGCCCGATGTGGCGGGGCAATTGGCGAAAGATATTGAACGCGAAGTGTCTGAGCCTGTTTTGCGATTTTGCGTCGCCCTAAGTGATACGGTCTTAAGTGACATTATCGCGACCCACCCCGCCGCATGGGCCGCCGAAGCCATCGCGCAACGGCCAAAAATAAGTGCGGGCATCGCCAAGAAAATCATTCAAAAAGAAAATAATAAAGCGGGTCAATATTTGCTTGCAAATAAAGGCGCAGAAATTGATGATGAGGTCTTGCAAGAAATTGTGATGCGCGCGCAAGACTTCCCCGAATGGCATGAACCGTTGGTCTCCAATCATAAGCTGCCGCATAAAATGGCCAATCAATTGGCGCGCTATACGGATGCGCGTATTCGTAAAATGTTACAAGACAAGGGGGGCTATGACGTTGATGAGGCAGATACGGTATTGGAGGCCACGCGTCGGCGTATTAAGTTGCAAGAAAACTCAAAGAACCGCACGTTAAAATCATTGAAACGTCAGATTAAAGATTTGGATATTGCGGGTGAATTGAATGAGGAAATCATCAATGATTATTTCGCTATTGGCGATATTGGTTTTTTATATGAAGCCATGGCTTATAAGCTAAAGACAACAGAAACCAAAATACGCAAAGCTATTGGAATGAAGAAACCGCAAGTGATTTGCGCGATGTGTTGGAAAGCAGATTTATCGGCGCGTTTTGCGTTTCGTCTTCAACAAGAATTAGCGGGGATAAAACCGGCTGAGGTGCTTGTCCCGAAAGGCGGAAATGCCTACCCTAT
The DNA here is from genome assembly GCA_937941545.1 of uncultured Alphaproteobacteria bacterium. Lineage (GTDB taxonomy): Bacteria > Pseudomonadota > Alphaproteobacteria > Micavibrionales > Micavibrionaceae. The sequence goes on along the minus strand of CALDHI010000003.1, from coordinate 18,592 downwards.
GAGCGAGAAGGATATGCTATGGCATTTGGATTTTTTAGAAATAGAATAATGAAATATATTTGGCTTTTGCCATTTATATGTTTTTTAAGTGCGTGCGAAACAGGGCTGCAAGTTGATTATGTGCTGGTTGAAAAATCGCTTAATAAAATGTATCTGGTGAAGAATGATCGAGTCTTGCGCAGCTATAATGTTGGCTTTGGCGGTAATCCTGTGGGGCATAAACAACAAGAAGGGGATTTACGCACCCCCGAAGGTCTCTATATGTTGACCTACAAAAATTATAACAGCCAGTTTTATAAATCATTAAAAGTGAGCTACCCCAATCATCAAGATGTCGCGCGGGCGCGCTCAAAAGGTGTCTCCCCTGGTGGTGATATTGTGCTCCATGGTATGCCCAATGAAGCCGGCGATTATCGTGGGCCGATAAAGCCAATTAATTGGACACGCGGGTGTATTGCCGTGCGCAACTATGAAATGGATGAATTATTCAATCTAATAGATATCCCAACCCCAATCGAAATCCGTCCCTAATAAATAGAACTTGGAAGCGTCTCTTATAAAGAGTATCTTTAAGGCATAATTTTTACAAAAAAGGAAAAAATCAAAATGGCTCATACAGTGAAAAGAAACAAAATCGGATTAGTCGGCGCAGGCATGATTGGCGGAACGTTAGCGCATCTTGCAGGCCTAAAAGAGCTTGGCGATGTGGCGATGGTTGATATCGCTGATGGTATCCCGCAAGGCAAGGGCTTAGACCTCGCTGAAAGCGCGCCTGTTGAGGGTTTTGATGTTAACTTTATGGGCAGTAATGACTACAGCGTGATTGAAGGATCAGACGTTATCATTGTAACGGCGGGTATCCCACGTAAACCAGGGATGAGCCGTGATGACCTGATTGGTATTAACACAGGCATCATCAACAGCGTGGGCGCAGAGATTAAAAAGCATGCGCCTGACGCGTTTGTGATTGTGATTACAAATCCACTGGATGTGATGGTTCAGGTCATGCAAACGGCAACGGGTTTTGATGCCTCGAAAGTTGTTGGGATGGCGGGTGTTCTTGACTCTGCGCGTTTCCGTTATTTCTTGGCTGATGAATTTAAAGTGTCTGTTGAAGATGTGACGGCGTTTGTTTTGGGCGGTCATGGCGACACGATGGTGCCGTCTATTCGTTATTCAACAATCGCGGGTATCCCGCTTCCTGATTGTATTGAGATGGGTTGGAGCACGCAGGAGCGTATTGATGCAATCGTAGACCGTACCCGTAAAGGCGGCGGTGAAATTGTTGCGTTGCTTAAAACAGGCTCTGCCTATTATGCGCCTGCGTCAAGCGCGATTGCGATGGCGGAAAGCTATTTAAAAGATAAAAAACGCGTCCTGCCTTGCGCTGCAAAACTAAGCGGACAATATGGCGTGGATGGTCTTTATATCGGCGTGCCAGTCATCATTGGTAAAGCTGGTGTTGAGAAAATCATTGAAATTAAATTGAACGCGGCAGAACAAGAAATGTTCGACCAATCCGTTCAGGCTGTTAAAGATTTGAATGAAGCAATGGAAAACATCGCCAAAAACGCGGCTTAAATTTCGTGTCTTAAAGGAATAATAATATTAGCATCAGGGGCATGCTCTAATAAGGAGTTTAGCCCCTGAGTTGTATCTGTTGAAGACGCAAATGTGAAAGTTGGCGTTGTTTCTTTATAGGTTAAGATGATGTTTTCATCACTTGGGTTACCAATGGACGCATTTCTACCTGCTTTGGCTTCATATTCCGTCCGTAATTTTTGCAGAGTCTCCGCACATAAGGCAGGAGCATTGTCGTGGGCGCTTGAGAAGCAAACGCCATTATTACTTAACGTTACTTGTTCAATATTTCTCAAAGCTTCTACTTCGTTGCCATTGGCGGCTTCGAACGCATCAATAATTTCAGGTCTTAATGGTAGCGCGTAATTATTAGCGAGTGCGTTAAACACGCTAGGCGCTGTTGCTGTCGCATTTAGAATTTGTAAATCTATATGTTCTTGAACAACCATTTTGAACGCAGAAGAAACATTATGTTCCTCAACTTTGATAGGGCTCATGGCATAATTGTAAGGGGCGGTAATGCCACCGATAACACCAGATGTTGCTGTTGCGCCGTTACCTGCAAAAACACTTTTAAATAGATTGGCGGCGGACTGCCAATTAGTTTGATTGAAAAAGTTAGGGATTGAGGCTAGCATTAACCGAGTTGTCGCGGAGAAAAAGGCTTCGCTGTCGCTGTTACTTCTGTTGGCCACATCTTTCAATTGCTTGCCTGAACCTGTGGAATTATCACCAGACTTCACTGCTTTTTGAGATTGAAAAACATCGTGGTGATATTGTTTGATTTGAGCGGAAATTTCATGACGTTTTGTTAAAGCAGTTTCCGCTAAAAGTTGCGCTTTTAGTAAAGCTTCTTTCAATGCGTTTTTTGCAATATTGTTGTCCATATAATTGCATTATAGCAGGTTTTTGTGATAAGTCAATTATTTTACGTAACGTAAATAATATCATGAATTAAGCAGGCACGTTTAAATTTAAATCAAGCTCATAGTCAGGTGAGGTAATGTCATTTGTGTTTGGCGCTGGCGCTTCTGGGCTTACACCGCTAGCGCTAAAACTAAAGGCTTGTACATTGGGTGAGGTTGATAAAGAAACCTCTGATGTAGGAATATTAAGCTTCACGCCATGCGCGCTTTGATTGAATTCACCCGCGTTTGTGTATTCAGCGGCGGTGATTTTTTTGCCAGTGTCGGCGATATCTGTATTGCTATCCGCAACCTTGAATGTGCCTGATAACGTTTCTAAATGCCCTGTGGTTGGTGCAAGGGATCCATCTTCTAATGTGACGTATCCTTCTTGCTCTAACCCTACAGTTTCTAAATTGTTTTTTAATTGTGTTTCGTTTATTTCACCCGCAATGAACGCTGTGGCACTTTGGCGATATTCAATTGAAAGGGGACCTACGAATTTTTTTGCCGCATTTTCTGCGATTAAATTACTGCCTTCTTGTGCCTCAATAGCGGCAGCTGCTTTGTCTTTTTCTAATGCTGCGTCTAATTCTGCTGAAATTATTACATCGCCTGTCATGTAGTCTAATCCATAAACAGATTGTCCTTTTTCTGCTCCAGGTATATATCCCGTATCAACAAAGCTGTTAAATCCACTTGTAAAGCTTGGCCATTCATTCATCGGTGCCATAGTCGTAATGCCGAAGGAGGTGCTGATTTTGGAAGCGGCGGCTAAGGCTTCTACGTTTGATGATTTGTTCGGACCAACATTGCTTGTTTGTCTCCCAATGTTATTGCCGTTACCCGTCGCGGTTTTTGAAACATCGTCATTGTATTTTGCCGCAGCTAAGTTTTCTGCGGTTCTGTGTGCTTTGTCGTCAAGAATTTCTTCCGCTATTGCTTGAGTAGCCAGCGCTGTTTCTAAATCTTTATTTGAAAAGTCATTTATCATCTACTCAAATTATACCAAAAAAGGCCCTTTCATTACAAATTTGCAGGTAATAGCGTGGTTTATCCCATGCCTGTGGGGCCAGATAGGCCGATATTTGTGGAGGCGGAAGGTGCTACAGCAACATCGTTATGACTGGCTGGATTACTCTCTGGATTATCTTCAGAGGCTTGATTAAAGGCACTTAGCCTGCTTGCAATTAAGCTATTTGCAAGACTAGAAAAATCTGTTTCTCGCGCATCTGCTTGAAAGGTTTGCTCAATTGGATCGTGATTTATGCTACGCCCTGTAATATTAAGCTCTCCGTTGCCTGGTAAATCATAGTCACGTTCGTAAATGTTGGTGTCGGCTTTAGCGTTTCTTTCTATAGGCTCCCTTGTCTCTGGCTCTTCGGTTGTGCCGCCAAAGCTAGCTGCTTCACGCGTGTTTTGTACGTCTACCCATTGATTGTCGGTGTAATTTTGAACGGTTTCTTCTAAATATTGTTGTCTATGTTCCGGTTGCAGGTTTGTTACGATATTGTCATGAGATGTGTCACCGCCTTCGACACTTTGATTGAGGGCTTGTAGGTGATCTCTTTCATAGGCCAATTGTTCTTTCAAGGCATCAATGCGATCCGCAATTTCTTGTTGCTCTGTTTTTAAAGCGTTATATTCATCTATGTCAAACGCAGGATCAGTGGACGCTTCTAATTGTGTTGTTAGGCCATCTTTTTCAATATTTAAATCGATAATCCTACCATGGTGTTCTTCATTTTCTTGGGTCAGTCCTGCTTGCTCTTCAACATAGCCTGCGCGCTCTTGTTCTCTTAGGGCAATGGTGGCTTCTAGCTCTCTTTGGCGTGTTTGCTCATACTCAATCTCAACCATGGTTGAGGCAATTGTAACATCTAGATCTTCAATGGCCCTTTGAATTCTTGCCGTATCAATTTGATTTGTAAGAAGCTCTTCAACTCTTTGTTGATAGATAATTTCTATTTCTGACAGCTCTCTTGTTGTTTGTTGAAGCTCATAATTTGCTACCAATCGTTCGTTTGCTGTTGCATTTGGGTCGTTCATTGTTACAAGGGCATTAGCGCTTTGGGTTTCTAAATTATCTTTTCTATCATCCAAATCTTCTATTTCAGCTTCTATGACTTCGCCTTCCTCAGTCAATGTATCTTGAGTGTCTTGTAACTCACTTATAGTCTCTTCTGATTCATTTAACTCTGTAGTCAGGTCTAATTCTCTGGCTTCGGATACTTCAAGTTCACTTGTTAAATCAGCCAGTTCCGTATCGACGTCTGCTATTTGTTCCTCTAATGCCTCGAGGCGCATCACGTTGCGCTCAATCGTTGCTTCTAATCGCGATATTTCTGCTTCAATATCATTGATTTGGTTGATAATAGTTTGAGTCGAAGAGGATAAAGAATCAAGAAATTGTTGCTGACGTGTCTGATTATCTCTTTGCGCTCTTTCAAGGGCTTGTCTATCTCTATCATTATTTGAAATAGAACTCATGAGCCCGCTTAAGCGAGCATCCATGGTACTGGCATCAAAATTAAAAGCGTTTTGTGGTGAATGTGTTTCTTCGTTTGCGGCAGGCCCAAACATATCAAGCGCAGTGGTTTGAATCTCTGTAAAGCGTGATGTAATGCCCCCTATATCGGACGTCATATTTACCGCTAAATTTGTGTCAGTGTTAACCATTCTTTCATTATAGCAAATAAGAGTTAACAAAAACAAAAGAAACAAAAAATTATTGTTTAATATCAATTAGTTAATAAATGGTTAACGTGATTTTAAGCGGGAATGAAGGTTTGGGATTGTGTGGGCGTGTGGTTGTGATCATGCTCATTATTAAGATTAATTTTTTCACCCTTTAAAGCCTTGTCAAAATCTGCTGGATTAAACTGATTGCCGTTTAATTTTGCTTCAAAATGTAAATGAACCCCTTGTGAGCGTCCTGTTTCTCCCATTACGCCGATAACGCTACCTGCTTTGACGGTGTCGCCTACTTCAAGATCCGATGGTTTGTCTAAATGAGCGTATAATGAAGATACTTTTCCTTGTGTAGGGCTTGCATGCTGAATTTCAACAATGTTTCCATAGGTGGTGCTTGTGTATGATTTAAGAACAACACCATCAGCAGCAGCAAGAATATCAGGTTTATCTCCTGGGCTTTCTCCTGCTAAGTCAATACCGCCATGGTCGTGAGTGCCACGGTCTTCTCCAAATTGTGACGTAAGGCGAACTTTACCTTCTACTACTCTCTCATGAACGGGACGATTATCTTCAGTTCTAAGGATGCTAGCGACTTTATCAAAACTTCCCACTACAAAAGATTTTGCATCTTGCGCTACCGCAATAAGGGGTTGTTCATAATTTGATAAATCTTTTTCTGTGGCGGGTTTTACGCCATCTTTTTCAAGAGCTAAGATGTCTGTTTGCATTCTTTCGAATAATTCAGGTGTGATGCTGCCTGTTGGCTCAACGCCTATTGATTCTTCGTAAGCCATAACCGCCGTTTGGGTTAAAGGGCCAAAATATCCATCAGCGCCAGGTTTACCGAGGTGATCGCCAAAGCCTAACTTCTCTAGGTTTAGCTGCGCCATTTCAACTTCTGCGCTGTATTCATAGCCTGTGGCTTCTTGGTTTACCAGGGTCTCAGGAATGGTTTTGACGTCATCTAGCTGGGCTAATTTCTTCCATGGATTTTCTGGTAGGAAGCTAAAAGCGAAGAAACCATCAGATACAGTGGGAGAGCTGTTTTCAACTGCAGGTTTAAAAACTTCCTTTAAATCAGCGACCACTTCACCAGCTTGCCCAAGCGTCCAATCTACCGCATCACGGAAGTGATTGAGTAATGGAATACCCATGGCATTTCCATCTGTCGTTTTATTTTCTGTAATGTCGGTTTCTCTACTCATACTCAAATTATACTAAATTACCTCTGTGAAATGCAAATTTCGTTGATTTAGTGATTATAGAAAAAGAAATTTAAGAAAAAGTGAAGAATAGTAGGATAAGGCCTCAAAAACATAGATTCAGCCTTGGCGCATGCTCACTCTTATGCTAACACAATACTATAATTTTATAGAAAACCGCAAAATTTTGATACTAACGTATTGTAATATATAGAAAAAATATAGGAAATTTACATGAATATTCATGAGTACCAAGCCAAAGAATTACTAGAGAAATATGGCGTTTCTGTCCCTAAGGGTATCCCCGCGATGAGCGTTGAGGAGGCTGTGAAAGCCGCAGAAACGATGGCGGATTCGACTTTATATGTTGTAAAAGCGCAAATTCACGCGGGTGGACGTGGCGCAGGGCATTTCAAAAATGACCCAAACGGCAAAGGCGGTGTGCGCTTGTGTAAAACAGTGGACGAAGTCCGCGAAGCTGCAACGGCGATGATGGGCAATACGTTGGTCACCATCCAGACTGGCGCGGAAGGTAAAGACGTTCAACGCCTTTATGTGACTGACGGGGTTGATATCGATAAAGAATATTATTGCTCTGTCGTGCTGGATCGTAATACAAGCCGTGTTAGCTTCATGGTCTCTACCGAAGGCGGTATGGATATTGAGGAAGTGGCAGAAAATCACCCAGAGAAAATCACACACGCGTCTATTGACCCTGTCACGGGTATGATGCCTCACCATGCACGCACGCTTGCGTTCGCGTTGGGCTTAGACGGCGCGGCAATGAAATCTGCGGTTAAGTTTTTCATGTCGTTATATAAGGCGTTTGTTGAATTAGACGCGGCGATTGTTGAAATTAATCCGTTGATTGTGACAGATAAAAATGAAGTCATGGCGCTGGACGCGAAGATGAATTTTGATGAGAACGCGTTGTTCCGCCAAAAGGCCGTTGCTGAAATGCGTGATGAGTCTGAAGAAGACGAAAACGAACGTGAAGCCACAAATTGGGGTTTATCCTACGTGTCTATGGACGGTAACATTGGCTGTATGGTCAATGGCGCTGGCTTGGCGATGGCGACAATGGACATCATTAAGCTTTATGGCGGCGAGCCGGCAAACTTTTTGGATGTTGGAGGTGGCGCAACGGCGGAGCGTGTAACAGCGGCCTTTAAGATTATTCTATCCGATAAAAATGTTCAGGGTATTTTGGTTAATATTTTTGGCGGTATCATGAAATGTGACGTTATCGCCGAGGGCGTTATCGCCGCGGCGAAGGAAGTTGATTTATCTGTGCCACTGGTTGTGCGTTTAGAGGGTACAAACGTAGAGCAAGGTAAGAAATTAATGGCTGAGTCTGGTTTGCCGATTATTTCTGCGGATGATTTAGAAGACGCTGCGAAAAAAGTGGTGGAAGCCACGCAAGACGCGCAAAAAGCGGCTTAATAAAAAGGTGAGCTGAGATAGTTCATAGGTTTGTTTAAGGAGACCGATAATGAAAAAAATACTTCTACTTTTGGCGTTAATCGCAACATTATTGTTGGCGTTTTATTGCTTAAAAGACCATACGGCAAAAATTGAAGGGGATATCACATCGCGTCTGACGAATAAGATGACGGTTGCGGCGGTTCCTACTAATATTCAAGCGCGTGTTGATGGTCGTGATGTTGTTTTGACAGGTTTGGCGGCGAATGAATCCGAGCGTATTGAGGCAGAAAAAGTAGCAGAAGATTTATATGGCGTACGCGCTGTTGATAATCAAATCAAAGTTCAAACGTCTGTTATCACCGAAGTAGATGAAATGCCACCAGCGGAAATGTTTGTTGATTTAGAACCTTTGAAATCTGTTGATGCAACGCTTGATTTACAAGATGCGAACCTTCAAGACATAGGGCTAGAAGACATAAATAATGAGTCCCTTGATTTAGGTTTTGATGCACCAATGATGGACGTGCCTGCCACTGCGGTTTCAACGCAAGACGCTACAACAGACGTCATGCCTGAGCCTATTACAGAACGCGTTGCCGATATTATTGTGCCAGCCTGTCAGGGTGAGTTGGCGTCTATTTTGGAGAAACAAAAAATTAACTTCAATTCTGGTCGCGCCACTATTCAATCGGGCAGCTTTGGCGTACTGAATCGTCTTGCGACGGCAGCTAAAAACTGTAAGGAATCTGTGATTAGTATCCATGGTTATACAGACAGTTCAGGCGATGTGAATATGAACACAAAGCTAAGCCTAAGCCGTGCGAAATCGGTTGGTAAATATTTGATTTCAAAAGGCGTAAGACAAGAAATTCGTGTTGTTGGAAATGGGCCAAATGATCCAATCGCTGATAATGCAACGCCAGAAGGGCGTGCGCAAAATCGCCGTATTGAATTTAAAGTCACAAAACCTAACAACTAAAAAATAATATTTCAAAAATAAGGAAATAAACTATGACATACCTCATCATGCAAATTCTATTTTGCTTACTTATTGCGTTTCTACTGGGCCTGTTTATTGGTTGGTTGTTGTGTAAATGCTGTAAGAAAAAATGTACTAAAGACAAATGTTGCACGCACGATCATAGCGTGGAATATGAGGACGACGAAGAGGATGTAACCATCGCAGGCGCCCCTCTTGGTTTTGTGTCTGACTATGATGATACGGCTACGATTAATTTAGATACTGATGTTGATTTAGATACCAGCATTTATAATATTGAAACATTAGAAGGCATTGGCCCACAAACAGGTGACTTGTTCCGTGGATACGGCGTCGCGACTGTGGGTGATTACTTGCGTAAACTACATAAACCATCCAGCCGTGAAGACGCAGCGAAAGAGCTTAATATTCTTGTGAAGCCGCTTCATGATTGGGCGTCTATGTCTGACCTACTTCGCGTTGAGGGCATTGATCATCAATATGCGGAGCTGACATATGCGGCGGGTATCAAAACAGTGAATGATTTAGCCAACAGCGATGCAAGCCAGCTTACGGCTGATATGGAGCGCGTAAATAGTGCGGGCAAGCAATTGATTGCACCGCTTACGCCAACTGTGGCTGAGGTGAATGACTGGATTGCGCGTGCCAATAATATGAGCCCTGTCGTTTCTGTTTAATACAATAACTCTAAAAAATTTAATTACTTATAAAAAACAAAAAAGGATATCATGTCTGTTCTAGTTAATAAAAATACCAAGCTTATCTGCCAAGGGTTTACGGGCTCTCAAGGGACATTCCACAGCGAGCAAGCGATGGAATACGGCACCAACATGGTTGGTGGTGTTACCCCAGGCAAAGGTGGTAAAGATCATCTTGGTTTGCCTGTGTTTAACACGGTTGATGAAGCGGTTCATACAACAGGCGCGAATGCCTCTGTTATATATGTGCCGCCTCCGTTTGCAGCAGATTCAATTTTGGAAGCAATTGATGCGAAGATTGAATTGGTTGTGTGTATTACAGAAGGTATTCCTGTTTTAGATATGGTAAAAGTGAAGCGCGCGTTGCAAGGCTCTAACACACGTCTTATTGGTCCAAATTGCCCAGGTGTTATTACGCCAGGTGAATGTAAAATTGGTATTATGCCAGGTCATATTCACAAGCGTGGTAAAATCGGAATTGTCTCTCGCTCTGGTACGTTAACATACGAAGCGGTTGCGCAAACTGGCGCGGTTGGTTACGGCCAATCAACGTGTATCGGTATCGGCGGTGACCCTGTGAATGGTACGGACTTTATTGATTGTATTGATTTGTTCATGAACGATCCTGAAACAGAAGGTATTTTGATGATCGGTGAAATTGGCGGCGCGGCAGAGATTGATGCGGCGCAATATTACCAAGACCTAAAAGTGAAAAAACCTATCGCTGGCTTTATTGCTGGTGCGACGGCTCCTCCAGGGAAGCGTATGGGGCATGCGGGCGCGATTATTTCTGGTGGTTCAGACACAGCCGAAGCCAAAATGGACGCGATGAAAGAAGCAGGTTTTGTTGTTTCCGACAGCCCAGGTGGTTTAGGACGTGCGATGAAAGAAGCCATGGCGGCTTAGCAATAAGCCCCGCGTTACGCTCATGAAAAGAATATATCTCAAAGCCACTGCCTGTTTTTTACTCGCTGTGGCTTTTTGCTTTTTAGGGGGACAAAATCAAAGCATGGCGAATAAATACACTTCTTCGATTGCGGATAATCCACGTGTGCTTGTGTTGACGGGGACATTGCGCAACGTTGAAAAACAAATCGCCATTTTTGAAGACAGCAACGCGGCTGTATTAGACCGTCATATTGCGATCTTGTCACAAAATGCTAATAAGGCGCTTACCCTTTATGCGCCCTTATCCAACCCAGATTTCATGCTTCATGATATTAAACCGTTTGAACAATATGTTCGCGATGGCGAGGGGCGTGCCTTTGGGTTGTACCTTATCGGCAAAGACGGTGGCCTGAAACATGAATGGTCAGAGATCACTTCTTTCGATGATATCGCCAATATCATTGACCAAATGCCCATGCGCCAAAATGAAGCGTGCCAATAAAAAGTAGACTTACTTTTAAAAAAACGCTCAGGCGCGTAAACACGCTACGCATTTTAAAAAAAGCCCTCATGCCCGCAAGCGGGAGGAGGCTATTTATTTTTAAATGTAGACTTACATTTTAAAAAACGCTGCGCAGTCTTTTTTATCTTCAGTTATTTTACGTCATTGCGAGGAGCGTAGCGACGTGGCAATCCGTTCTAATCTTAATATAAATTGCCGCGACAGCCTTTATTGAGTTCGCCATGCGCGCAAGCATGAGGGCGAGGGCTTTCTTGCAATGGTGGCTTTTGTAAAATGTAGACTTACTTTTTTATTTTTGTACGCCACGCCCAATAAAGTTACGGAAAATTGTGCCGGTGGGGTATTTTATGCTTAGTGCTTAGGGCTGTTATATTCTAGGCCTCACCCTTTAACTTATTGATATTATTGTATTTTAATTTTGGCATTCTCTTTGCAACGTTCTTTTATAGAAAACAAAAAGATATATGACGGGAGACATCATCATGAAAATAACTTTAATCAATAAGCTTTATCTTGCTGGTACAGCTATTTGGCTCATTACTTTGGCCCGTATCGCTGATTTTAATCCGCTGGAAGGCATGACTGATTTAACAGGTCAGGGTTTGTTCTTCTAAGCAAAATTATTCCTATTAAAGGCTGGCTTTCGCTCTCCATATCCCCCCCAATCCCTTAGCGCGGCGCCAGCCATCCCCCCAATCCTCCTAAAGTAAGAGGGGATAGTGTTATGTTTTAGTCTTCATAACGCTATCCCTTCTTTTTTGTGACAAATCATGGCATCATATTTCTAATGATTTTCAAAACTCTATAAGAGGTTCTAATGGTCGATCTATCTAAATTCAGTGATTCTGAGCGTAATTTAATTGTGTCTATTCCCTACCGCGCAGGTATATGGGTATCAAATGCCGATGATAATACAGGCACCAAAGTTGATGACAAAGACGAGCGCAAGGCGCTTGAGGCGACTATTCAAAATTTTGCGGCGCAGGGCGATAAAATTCCCGTGGCCGCGGCTATCATGAAGGATGTCCAAGAGAATAAACGTAATTGGGCACAATGGGACGCCCTTTCAACAGAGGATGCCGTGTTGGCCGATGCCCAAAAAGCCGTCGCGCTGTGTAAAGATCGCTTCACCGAAAAAGAGCTTAACCAATATAAAGAGACTATTTGGCGCGCTGGTTTGTTTGTGGCGCAAGCTTATGGCGAACAAGTCGATCCAGATAATGAAATGCACTTTAATAATTTCATTGGTCGCTTATTTAAAGGCGCTCCCAAAGTGGGGAGCAATCCACAAAATATGAGCCCAAAAGAAAAAGCCGCACTGACCAAGCTAAAAGCAGCGCTTAAAAGCTAAAAGTAGATTGCCGCGTTGCTTCGCGCCTCGCAATGACGTGTTCTTGTAAAAGTAGACTTACTTTTAAAAAAAAACTGCTCAAGCGCGTAAACGCGTTACGCTTTGTGATTACAGGGCGCTCAGGCGTACAGGTATGCTAAGCGATTCCATCATCGACATTGCGAGGAAGCCTTCTTTAAGGCTGACGCGGCAATCCACCTTGAGATTAAAGTAGATTGCTGCGTCGCTACGCGCCTCGCAATGACGTGTTCTTGTAAAAGTAGACTTACATTTTAAAAAAGTGCGCTCAGGCGCGTAAACGCGCTACGCTTTGTGATTACAGAGCGCTCAGGCGTACAGGTATGTTACGCGGTTCTCTCTATCGTCATTGCGAGGAAGCCTCTTTAAGGCTGACGCGGCAATCCACCTTGAGATTGGAGTGGATTGCCGCGTTGCTTCGCGCCTCGCAATGACGTGTTCTTATAAAAGTAGACTTACTTTTTTAAAAAAAATGTTCAAGCGCGTAAACGTGCTACGCTTTGTGATTACAGAGCGCTCAAGCGTGCAGGTATGCTACGCTTATCTATATACAATTATGGCGTTGATAAATTGAGTATAACATATCAGTTATCAAATAGGAATAAAAATCTAAATAAAAAGACGACTTAATTTTTTAGTGTTTATTATTGATTTTGTATGCGCGCTATCTTGTATATCGCGGCGAAACTGAGTAATTTAGAAGTTCCTTATATAACCAATTATAGTGATTTTTATGGCCAATACGCTTTCTTTCCTTTCCGGTATCAATTCAGAATATGTGGCGCATCTTTATGCGAAGTTCAAACGCAATCCCGCCAGTGTGGATGCTAGTTGGAAGCAGTTTTTTAATGATTTGAATGATGAAGAATTATTGATTTTAAAAGATTTGCATGGCGCTAGCTGGACGCCTGAAGAAAATAGACGCGACGGCAATGGCTTCGTTCAAGAAGGCGGAGAGACGCCCGTAGAGACAGAGCCACAAATTTCTGGCGTTGTGCAACATGATAATACGGATGTGCGCCGCGCGGTGTTGGATTCCATTCACGCCATCATGCTTATACGGGCGTATCGTACGCGTGGTCATTTAATGGCGGATTTAGACCCATTGAAATTGCGTGAAACAAATTATCACCCAGAGCTTGATCCCGCCCATTATGGTTTTGAAAAAAGCGATTATGAGCGTCCCATTTTTATTGATGGTGTTTTAGGTTTGGAAACCGCCAGTCTGAATGAAATTGTTAAAGCGTTAAAAGAAACATATTGCGGTAAAATTGGTGTGGAGTTTATGCATCTGACCGACCCAGATGAAAAAAGTTGGGTGCAGGAGCGTATTGAAGAGCCGCATAACAAAACGGATTTTACGGATGAGGGTAAAAAAGCGATTTACCAACGCCTTGTCGCGGCCGAAGGGTTTGAACGTTTCTTGGGGGTGAAATACCCAGGGACAAAACGTTTTGGTCTTGATGGTGGTGAAAGTCTTGTGCCGTGTATTGAGCAAATTATGAAGCGCGGTGGGCAGCTGGGCTTGAAAGAAATTGCGGTTGGTATGGCGCATCGTGGGCGTTTGAATGTGTTGACCAATGTGATGGGTAAATCTTTTACGGCAATGTTTAGTGAATTTCAAGGTGTCTCAGCGAAACCCGAAGATGTGCAAGGGTCAGGCGATGTGAAATATCATATGGGCACATCAAGTGACCGTGATTTTGATGGTAATAATATCCATCTTTCGCTTGCGCCAAATCCATCGCATTTAGAGTGCGTGAATCCAGTTGTTGTGGGTAAGGTGCGTGCAAAACAAATTATGGCGGACGATACGCAAAGCACGCAAGTGATGCCGATGTTGTTGCATGGGGATGCCGCATTCGCGGGGCAGGGGATTGTGCCTGAAACGCTGATGATCTCTGAATTGCCAGGCTATCGTGTTGGTGGAACAATCCATATTGTGATTAACAACCAAATTGGATTTACGACGCGCCCCGCGCTTAGTCGTTCAGGCCCGTATTGTACGGACGTTGCAAAAATGTTGGCAGCGCCCATCTTTCATGTGAATGGTGATGACCCAGAAGCGGTAACGCATGTGGCGCGTATCGCAACAGAGTTTCGTCAAAAGTTTAAAAAAGATGTTGTGATTGATATGTTCTGTTACCGTCGTAATGGGCATAACGAAGGCGATGAGCCAAGCTTCACACAGCCTTTGATGTATAAACAAATTAAAACACAAGATTCAACACGCGAAAAATATGGCGCGAAACTTATTGCCGATGGCTTAATGAGTGCCGATGAAGCGCAAGGCGTTGTAGACCAGTTTAGTGATTTTATGGCGGAGGCGTTTGATGCCGCCGAGAATTATAAGCCGAACAAGGCGGATTATCTTGAAGGTCATTGGAGTGATATGAAAGTTGCGCCTGATGGTTACCATCGTGGTGATACGGCTGTTGATGAGGCAACGCTTCAGGCGATTGGTAAAACGTTGAGCGTTGTGCCTGATGATTTTAATGTGAACTCAAAAATCGCGCGTCAATTAAAGTCTAAAGCTAAGATGTTTGAAACAGGCGAAGGGTTTGATTGGGCAACGGCGGAGGCTATGGCCTTTGGCTCTTTGGTCAAAGAAGATTTCTCTGTGCGTTTATCGGGGCAAGATTGTGGACGGGGAACATTCTCGCAACGTCACGCGATTTTATATGATCAGAAGACAGAAGAAAAATATCTGCCGTTAACGCACATAGACGAAAACCAGGCACGCTTTGAAGTGCATGATAGCCCGCTATCTGAATTTGCGGTGATGGGATTTGAATATGGATATGCGTCTGCGGATCCAAAGACGTTGGTGATGTGGGAAGGGCAGTTTGGCGATTTCGTCAATGGTGCGCAAACCATTATTGACCAGTTCCTCTCCAGTGGTGAAACAAAATGGCTTCGTATGAATGGCCTTGTTTTGATGTTGCCACACGGCATGGAAGGCCAAGGGCCAGAGCATAGTTCGGCGCGTATGGAGCGTTTCTTACAAAATAGTGCGGAAGATAATTGGCAGGTGGCGAATTGTACAACGCCTGCAAACTACTTCCATGTTTTACGTCGTCAAATGTGTCGTGATTTTAGAAAGCCTTTGATTTTAATGACGCCCAAATCATTATTGCGTCATAAATTATGTGTATCGAAATTAGAAGATTTTGCGCAAGGGTCAAGCTTCCATCGTGTTCTTTGGGATGATGATAAGGACGAGTTGGCGAAACCAAAAGATATCAAACGTGTCGTTTTGTGTTCAGGTAAAGTTTACTTTGATTTATTACAAGAACGTCGAACGCGTAAAATTGACAATGTGATGTTGATACGCCTAGAGCAACTCTATCCGTTCCCGCATGATGTGTTGGCTGAAGAGTTAGCGCAATATCCGAATGCCGAAATTGTTTGGTGTCAAGAAGAGCATGAGAATTTTGGCCCATGGCATTTTGTGGATCGTCGTATTGAAGGCGTGCTGAAAGATATTAAGCATAAGGCGTCTCGTCCAACATATATCGGACGTGAACCCGCTGCCAGCCCCGCCACAGGAAGCTTGAAAATCCACACGCTACAACAAGATAAATTGGTTGATGAAGCGTTGACGCTTTAGCTTACGCTTGGCGTATTCCCGTGACTTGACGTTGATGATTTTATTTCTGGCTCGTCGTTCGTCTTTATTTCATTGATAAAATCTGTAGCTAAAAATGTTGTGCCGCCTACAATTGCAGCAGCGCTCACTGTGAATACATTTCTTTCATTTCCAATAGACTGTTTAGCGTCTTTAATTGTTATGTCAAAGGTGGCGCTTTGCATTTCAGGGGTGGGCGCTGTTATCCTGTGCATTGCATTTACAAAGGCTGCTGCGGTGCTACCTGCGACAATAGGAACTCCTAAAGTTTGTAGGGCGTATTTCAATGACTCTCTTCTATTCATAAATGTAAATTATTTTGTTATGTTAATAATGTCAAGTTTTATTGCGAAACTTTTAAATCCCCTCTTGGCATTGGGGCGTGTTGGCGGTAAAACTATTCTATAATAATTTAAATAGAAAGCCCCATTCGCATGACACAAATTATCGTTCCGACATTAGGTGAATCCGTATCAGAGGCCACTGTTGCCACTTGGTTGAAGAAAGAGGGCGATACGGTGGCGCTTGATGAGCCGATTGTGGAGCTGGAAACAGATAAAGTGACGTTGGAGGTGAACTCGCCAGTGGCGGGAACGATTACCTCGATTGTTGTGGCCGAGGGTGAAGATGTTGAAGTTGGCGCATTGCTGGGTGAAATTGGTGCAGAAGGCGCGGCGGCAAGCCCAGCGCCTGCGAAAGCGGCTGACGCTGTTAAACAAGAAGCCCCTGTGGCGAATGCTTCCGATGACGATGAAGCGCATAAGCTTTCGCCTGCGGTGATGAAGATTGTGAGTGATAATAATCTAGACGCGTCCGCTATTCCTGCGTCGGGCAGAGATGGGCGTTTGACCAAAGAAGATGTATTGAACTTCATGGAAGGTGGCAGTAAAGCGCCCGCCCAATCTGAAGCCAAATCAGAGCCTGTTGCGCCTAAATCTGCCCCAGCGCAAACAGCCTCTGTTGATAATGGCGCGCGGGAAGAGCGCGTGCGTATGTCAAAATTACGCCAAGTGATTGCGAAACGTTTGAAAGGCGCACAAGAAACTGCGGCGATTTTAACGACCTTCAACGAAGTTGATATGGGCGCGATTATGGCGCTGCGTAAAGAATATCAAGAAAGCTTCGTTAAGAAACATGATGTGAAGCTTGGCTTTATGTCGTTCTTCGTCAAGGCGGCTGTTCAGGCGTTGAAAGAATTCCCAGCCGTGAATGCGGAAATTGATGGCGATGAAATCATCTATAAGAATTATTATGATATCGGTATCGCGGTCAGCACGCCGAACGGTTTGATTGTGCCTGTTATCCGTGATTGTGATAAGAAATCCATGGCGCAAATTGAAAAAGACATTATTGATGTGGGAACGCGTGCGCGGGACGGCAAGGTGTCTATGGATGAAATGCAAGGCGGAACGTTCACCGTGACCAATGGTGGTATTTTTGGATCGTTGATGTCCACCCCCATTTTGAATGCACCGCAAAGCGCGATTTTGGGTATGCATAAAATTCAACAACGCCCGATGGTGATGCCAAATGGTAGCATCGAAGCCCGCCCAATGATGTATCTGGCGATGTCTTACGATCACCGTATCATTGACGGTAAAGAGTCTGTGACTTTCCTCGTGAAAATCAAAGATGCGCTAGAAGATCCACAGAGATTGTTGTTAGATATTTAGTTTATATCCCTTCCCTATGAGCGAGTGTGTTGCCCTCTCTTGGTTTAGGCAGCCAACGCAAAGACGCGAAGCTTACGGTGATGGGTGTTTAAAATTTTCTCTATCATTTGATAAGGCTTAAGGATTTTAATTTTAAGCGCGATAAACTTAGCGCCTTTGCGTCTTTGCGATGATTCTTCTGAATATCCGCCTGGGCGGGAATGACGTGTCTCGGATGCGCCCATTAGGGCATTTAACTATAATCCAAAATACCTAAACTCTTTAATTGCTCCATTGCTTTAATGCCTTCGGGGTCGCGGCATTTTTGGGTGTTGCCTATGGTGATGCGTTTAAAGCCACCGCCGACAAGGTTCACTTGCTCACGCGCGGTTGGCACTTGCGAGCAATAAAAATAATCTGGATAGAGCGTGTGCCCTTTGCGCGATAGATACATCGTTAGGCGATTAACGGGTTCTTGGATGAAGCTGTATTTTCCGCGCGGGGTGAGCAAATCAAGTGCCTCTTCTGGTTTATGCATGCTATATCCCACAACCGCGTGGGCGCGGGCGATCAGGGCGAAGTTGTTACCTCGTGGGCTTTTGACCAATGCCACCGCAAATTTACGCCGTTGATTTATCTCACTGGCGGTTTCAATGATTTGATTGAAGATGCCTTCATTAATGCTTTCAATTGGTTCGGCAATGATGGGGCTGTCTTCCACTGGCTTATAATCAGGGGCTATTTCTAAAATAACACGCCGATTTTTGGTGAGCATGTTGAGGGCATAAACATTAATGCCCGCGCGCTCACAAATCTGCATCGACATTTTCTCAAAATGGTTTCCGCGTCGTTTGAAGAAATCTTTATCAAAGCCATCCTCATCTAAATAGATGTTTTTAATTCCCGCCTCGGCAATGTTCTTGGCGCAGTTAGGGCAGAAAGGATCCGTGATACAAATGCTGGCGCCCTCAAGGGCGTGCTGAGATTTTAAAATACAGGCGGTTTCCGCATGGATTGTCCCAGATGA
>CALDHI010000002.1 GCA_937941545.1 uncultured Alphaproteobacteria bacterium | reverse complement strand
TGGTGGAGCAAAGCTTGCGCCGAAGATTAGCCCAAACAAAACATGGGCGGGCTTAATTGGGGGAACACTGGGCAGTGCGTTTATCCTATTGGCGATTGATTATTTTGCGCCTAAATATGGTGCGTTAATTGGTTTAGATGTCACGGCTTTTGCTTCATTGCCTGTGGCGTTTGGTATTGGTGCGCTGATTACGATATTGGGGCAAATTGGTGATTTAGGCATGTCTGTCTATAAACGCAAAGTCGGAGTAAAAGATACGGGTACGCTTATTCCTGGGCATGGCGGTATTTTGGATCGCATTGATTCACTAATAATGGTTACACCGTTTTTCTTACTGTTCGTGATGGAGATTAATTAAGTGAAAGTCTCAATTCTCGGCTCAACGGGGTCAGTCGGGCAGAACACAGTCAAAGTGCTTCAGGCGCAGGACGTGACATATGATGTACGAGTCTTAACTGCACATTCAAATTATGAGCGACTAGCTGAACAAGCGATTGCATTAGACGCAAAAGCGGTGGCGCTGGTTAATGAAGCGCATGAGGACGCTTTAAAGGATTTATTAAAAGAAACAAATATTGAAATTTTCATAGGCGAAGCGGGATTGGCCAAAGCGGCGCAAATGCCTGCGGATTGGTTTATGGCGGCGATTACGGGTATGGCAGGCTTGAATCCTCTTATGCATGCCATCGCTCAAGGTGCAAAAGTTGCGATTGCGAATAAAGAGCCTTTAGTCTCCGCGGGGCGCTTAGTCTTAGAAGCCGCTGAACAATCAGGCGCAACCCTGTTGCCTGTTGATAGTGAACATAACGCGGTATTCCAAGTGTACGAGGCGGCGAACCATAAAGCGATTGAGCGCATTATCCTCACCGCATCAGGTGGGCCATTTTGGAATAAGAGCCTGCAGGATTTAGAGGTTGTGACAGTTAAAGATGCGCTCAACCATCCCAATTGGTCTATGGGCAATAAGATTTCCATAGACAGTGCAACGATGATGAACAAAGCGCTTGAGGTGATTGAAGCGCATTATTTATTTAATATGCCCGCCAACCAAATTGATGTGGTTGTCCATCCGCAATCTGTGGTGCATTCAATGATTGAATATTCCGATGGCTCGATTTTAGCGCAAATGGGGGCGTCTGATATGTGTACGCCTATTACCAATGCGCTTGGCTACCCTAAGCGCTTGAATACTCCAGGGCAAAAGTTGGATTTAAAACAGATGAAGCGTTTAGATTTTGAAGACGTGGATAATGAGAAATTTCCAGCCATAAAGCTGGCTTATGAGTGTATTGAACAGGGTGAGGGGGCATGCATTGCCTTAAATGGCGCCAATGAAGTCGCGGTATCCGCTTTTTTAAACCATAAAATCGCCTTTTTGGACATTTATAAAATTGTATTAAAGGCGGTTCAAAACAGGCCGTCTGCTGATATTCAAACCATGGCGGATGTTATTTCTTATGATAAGAGCCTTCGCAAATTGGCAGAATCCTATATAGTGTCAAAACCAGTGGTCAAAACGGCTACGCATTAATTTTTAAGGTTATACCAAATGTCTATTTTCGATTTATTCCAGCTTGTTGCAACAAACCTATGGTTTTATGGTGGGGTGTTTATCCTTGTCTTATCCTTATTGGTTTTTGTCCATGAATGGGGACATTACATCGTTGCCCGTATGTGTGGCGTAAAAGTTGAAGCATTCTCTATCGGTTTTGGTAAAGAATTGTTAGGTTGGAACGATAAAAATGGCACACGTTGGAAAATATCTCTTATTCCGTTAGGAGGATACGTTAGCCTATTTGGATTCTCTGACCCTGCCAGTACACAGCGCACGGAAACAGTGACAGAAGGCGAAGTTGAGCGCCCTCTAACCGAAGAAGAAAAAAGCGTTGCTCTCTATTCTAAACCAGTATGGCAGCGTGCTTTGGTCGTGTTTGCAGGACCAGCCATTAACTTTTTATTCGCGATTATACTTCTGTTTGGTCTTTATGCCTTTTATGGACAGCCCGTTACACCGCCAATAGCCTCAGCGATTGTCGCCGATAGCGCGGCGGATAAAGCAGGGTTTGAGCCGCATGATGAAATTATATCCATCAATGGAGAGCGTACCAAACGTTTTGAAGATGTTCGCCGTATTGTAATGGTGGCGCTTGATACGTCGTTAGAAGTAAAAGTGAAACGTGACGGCGAAGAAGTGATTTTAGACACGACACCAGAGAAACAGGAAATTACTGACCGTTTTGGTTTTTCTCATTCTCGCGGTATGCTTGGGATTATCTCACCAAACAAGGGTTTGAGTATTAAAGGGATTATCTCTGTTGATGGTAAAGCCGTTGAAACGCCAGAGCAGATTCGCGCGACTTTATTGAGTGGTATGGATAGCAAGAGTGTCATTGAAATGAAAAGTGGCGAAGGTGAAACGACGAAATATATAATCGAGCCTTATGCCGCCCTCAATCAAGATTTAACAATACCAGACAGCCCTAAATATAGTGCACTTGTTGTCTCAGACAGTACAGATGAGTTTGTGATTAAACATGGTGTGGGCGATGGTATTGTTGCCGCTGTGAGTGAAACGTGGGACATTAGTGCCTCTACACTTCGTGCCTTAGGCCAAATGTTCACAGGCACAAGAAGCGCAACGGAGCTGGGTGGGCTTATTCGTATTGGTGCCATTGCGGGCGATATGGCGCAAGCGGGCTTGTTGGCTATCATCACATTCACGGCGTTGCTTTCAATTAATCTAGGTTTGATTAACCTATTTCCTATTCCTATGTTGGATGGTGGGCATCTGGTGTTTTATGCCGTTGAGGCGATTAAAGGAAAACCTGTGCCAGAGCGCGTTCAAGAATATGCATTTCGGGTTGGTTTTGTCATATTGATTGGTTTGATGCTGTTTTCAAATTTAAATGATTTGTTTCAACTCTTTATCAAGAGCTAAAACATGTAATTCATGTATCAAAAGCTTGTCTATGAGGACAAATTAATTTAAAGATTGAGCATGATAAAAAATGTTCTTTGCAAATCTATATTTGTTTTTACCCTTGCTTTAGTCGCATTCGGCTTGCAAGCGTCCCCTTCTTTTGCTCAACAACAAGTGAGCTATGATAGTAATTCTAGCGCTTACAATGATTTCACCTATACGGATGCTGATACGATTACGGATATCCGCGTTGAAGGTGTGCAACGTATTGACCCTGCGACTGTCTTGACCTATTTGGATATTCGCAATGGGGATATGGCCACAACGGATACGCTTAACCGTGGTTTGAAAAACCTATTTGCCACAGGACTTTTTGCTGATGTTGCGGTTGCGCAAGAAAATGGTATTTTGTCTGTTCAGGTTGTGGAAAACCCAATCGTGAATGAAATTGCGTTTGAAGGTAATGGTGACCTTAAAGATGCGGAACTTCTGTCTGAGATATCCTTGCGTCCGCGCAAAGTTTATACCAGAACACAAGTGCAAAATGATGTGGCACGCCTGTATGAGATTTATCGTCGTTCAGGTCGTTTTGCCGCAACGGTTGATCCAAAAATCATCCAGCTTGACCAAAATCGCGTGGATTTAGTTTTTGAAATTGCCGAAGGCGGTATCACAAAAATTAAAGGTATCAAGTTTGTTGGGAATGAAATTTTTAGTGATGCTTCGCTTGAGAGCGAACTCGCCACTAAAGAAGACCGTTGGTATAACTTCCTTTCTTCAAATGATCGTTATGATCCAGATCGTATTGAGTTTGATAAAGAGTTGTTACGCCAGTTTTATTTGCGTGAAGGGTATGCGGACTTCCAAGTCACTGCCGCCAATGCGGAACTAGCTAAAGGACAAGAAGAATTTTTTCTCACATTTAATGTTCAAGAAGGCCCTCGTTATACAGTAGGCGAAGTGGCGATTGATTCTGATCTTCGTGGTTTTGATGGCGCAATATTACGCGATAATGTGACCTCTTTACCAGGCAAGCATTATAATGCGGATGAAATACAGGTGACGATTGAAGCTATGACGACAAAACTAGGCGATTTGCAATATGCCTTCGTAGAAATTCAACCAGACATTCAGCGTAATGTGAATGACCGTACTATTGATATTACATATAAAATTGCCGAAAGTCCGCGTGTTTTCGTTGAACGTATTGATGTGACAGGTAATGTTAGAACAATTGATAAAGTGATACGTCGTGAAATGCGCCTTGTTGAAGGGGACCCATTCAACCGTTCAAAATTGGCCAAATCTGAGCAAGAGCTTCGTGATTTGAACTTCTTTGAGAATGTCTCTGTAACAACAGAGCAAGGTTCTGCGCCTGATAAGGTTGTCGTGAACGTGGCTGTGACTGAAAAATCAACGGGTGAACTTTCTATCGGAGCTGGATTTTCTACCAACGATGGCCCCTTGGCGGATTTAAGTATTCGTGAGCGTAACTTGCTTGGTAAAGGGCAGGATTTATTGCTTTCCACCACCATAGCAGGGGACAGAACGCAATTTGATGCCTCATTTACTGAGCCTCATTTCCTTGATCGTGACTTAGCCGCAGGGGTTGATGCCTTCCATATCAATCAAGACTTACAAGACGAAAGTTCCTTTGACCAAAGACGCACAGGGGGCGCGCTAAGAATTGGCTATCCTCTGTCTGAAAAATGGCGTCAGGGATGGAAATATCGTTTTGAAAATAATGAAATTGATAATGTGGATGATAACGCCTCACGATTCATTAGCGATCAAGAAGGTAAAAGAACAACATCTGCTATCAGTCAGCGTTTGACATTTGATGACCGTGACAGCTCGCTTTTCCCAACTGAAGGGTTATATTCATGGATTGATGGCGAATTTGCAGGTATTGGCGGAGACGCTGAATATATTTCAGGTAAAATTGGGTCGAATTATTATATTCCAATCTATAAGCGTAGCGTCATATTGGATTTCCTCGGTGAAGTGGGTGCCATCGGCAGTTGGTCGGATGAAAATGTTCAAATTAACGAGCGTTTCTATTTAGGCGGGACAACCTTACGTGGGTTTGAGCGTGCCGGTGTTGGTCCTCGTGATACGGGGACGGATGATTCATTAGGCGGTAATTTCTTCTATCGTGGGTCAGCAGAATTGAAATTCCCGCTTGGTTTCCCAGAGGAGCTGGGCATTGCAGGGCATACCTTCACAGATATCGGGTCTCTATGGGACTTGGATGATAGCGGTGCAGGGATTGCGGATGAAAATAGCCTGCGTGCAGCGGCGGGTATCGGTATTTCGTGGCGTTCTCCATTGGGACCTATCCGCGTAGATTTTGCCCAGCCTATCTTGGAAGAAGATTTTGATAAAGATGAAGTCTTCCGCTTTAGCTTCGGGACGCGTTTCTAACCCATTAATAAAGAGAGTCCTTATGACCTTATTGTTGAAATCAAAAGCTGTTTTAAGCTTCTTTGCTGTCATGTTCGTTTTCAGTGCACCCGCAATGGCGCAGACACAAAATGTTAACATTGCCGTGGTCGATGTAGAGCAAATTTTGACCAACTCCAGTGCGGGAAAATCTGTTCAACAACAGCTTAAAACTCGCCGTGAAGCGTTTCAAAAAGAATTTTCCGCTCGTGAAAATAATTTAATGAACGCCCAAAAAAGCCTTGTCGCTCAAAAGGAGTCTTTATCGCCAGAGGAATTTAATGCAAAGCGTAAAGATTTTGAAAGTCAGATATTAGAAACACGAAGCTTGTTTCAAAAACGCCGTAACTCCCTTGATAAAGGGCTAAGCAACGCATTGGCTGAATTGCGTAAAAATATCATTCAAGTAACAGCCGAGGTGTCGAACGAAAACAGCTACCAAATTGTTCTTACACGTGACTCTGTTGTCATCGTAGAAAAGGAATTGGATATAACAGAAGATGTCTTAACACGCTTAAATGCCAAAGTGAGTAATATTTCTTTGGGGTTAGAATAAAATGGCTGATCCACGGTTTCATATCTCGTCAGGCGCTAAACATCTGAGTGAACTGGCTTCGCTAGTTGAAGGTGAGCTGCAAGGTGATGATTGCCAAATCCAAGACGTTGCGCCGTTAGATACCGCTACGATTAATGACATCAGCTTCTTTGATAATATTAAGTACAAAGAAGATTTTATGACGACTAAGGCGGGTGCTTGTATTGTTTCTGCGCAAATGGTTGAATTTGCCCCGAAGGGGTGCGCGTTACTTGTTTCTAACACTCCTTACAAATCATACGCGCTGATTGCGCAGGCTTTTTATCCCGTAAAAACACCGCCGACGCAAATTGTACAAAGTGCGTCAGTCGCTAAAACAGCTGTAATCGGTGAGGGATGCTTCATTGGGGCGGGCGCTGTTATATTAGAAGGTGTAATCTTAGGGGCAAATACTTGGATTGAACCGAACTCGGTGATTGGGGACAATGTTGAGATTGGACAAAATTGTCGTATTGGAGCAGGGACGGTTGTATCCCATACAATTATTGGGGATTACACACGGCTTTATCCGAATGTCAGTGTTGGTCAAGACGGATTTGGCTTTGCTATTGACCCCGCAGGACATGTGAAAGTACCCCAATTGGGACGCGTTATCATTGGAGACCATGTTGAAATTGGGGCAAGCACTTGTATTGATCGCGGTGCAGGGCCAGATACAATTATTGGCAATGGCGTTTGGATTGATAACTTAGTACAGCTTGGTCATAATGTTAAAATTGGTAATGGCTGTGTGATTGTAGCCCAAGTTGGGATTGCAGGAAGCACTACCTTAGAGGATTATGTCGTTGTCGCCGCCCAAGTGGGTATCGCAGGGCATCTAACCATAGGAATGGGAACGCGCATTGGTGCACAGTCGGGTGTCATGCGTAACTTACCCGCAGGGTCAGAGGTGATGGGCGCGCCTTCCGTTCCTAAAAAACAATTTATGCGCCAAGTGGCCACTTTGAAAAAATTAACTCAACCAATGAAGAAATAACATTATGACTGAAGAAACAAAAAACGCAATTGACCCGATTGATGTCATTGAAATCATGAAAATGATACCGCATCGCTATCCTATTTTATTGGTGGATAGAGTTATCGACTATATTGAGGGGCAGAGCGCGGTTGGCTTGAAAAATGTCACTATGAACGAGCCTCACTTTAATGGCCACTTTCCGGGGATGCCCGTCATGCCAGGGGTGCTTATTGTTGAGGCCATGGCTCAAACATCAGCGATTTTGGTAGTTAAAACTTTGGGTGAAGAAGCGCAAGGCAAAATTGTTTATTTCATGAGCATTGATAATGCTAAATTCCGTAAACCTGTTGTGCCAGGGGACAGCGTTCATATCCATGTAGAGAAAATCCAAAGCCGTGGCAAAGTTTGGAAATTTCAAGGCACAGCTAAGGTAGACGGAAAAGTCTGCGCCGAAGCCGTTATCACCGCAATGCTAACGGATCAAGCCGCAGGATAGATAATGAGCATTCGCGAAGCTAATCCTGATGATTTCAAAGCGATACAATCTCTTAATTATCAGATATTTGACTATGAATTTGAGCATAGCTCTAAAACAATGAATAAAGAATATCCCTTTCTTTTAACGGGGATTGAATATTTTAAGAAAATAGTTAATCAAACAGACGGTAATTATGGTCTGGTTTTTGAAGTAGATGACGTAGTTGTTGGTTATGCTTCCCTTCGTTTAATTGATGATAATGATTTGCAGCATCGTGTAGGTGTTCAACAAGTTCAATTGCAAACACTTTGTGTGGATGAGAGGTGTCGTGGTCAAAATATTGGCCATGAACTAGTCAAGGCTTCTAAAGCATGGGCAAAAAAGCAGGGAGCGAATAATCTTAAGGTCGTCGCGATGGCAAAAAACCTAAGAACACGTAAGTTTTATCAAGATTGTGGTTTTGAAGAATTTGAAATTATTCATGAAATTATGCTTTGAAGTGTAACGAACTGTAATATCAAGTAAGTTGAGAAAAGCGCTAAATACGCTTATTTTCTTATCATGACAACAAATATACACCCCACAGCAATTATTGAAGACGGCGCGCAAATTGGCGAAGGCTGTTCCATTGGCCCTTACTGCATTATTGGCGCGCAAGTGACGCTCGACAAAAATGTGACGTTAAAAGCGCACGTTGTGGTGGATGGTATAACGAGTATTGGTGAGGGAACGAGCATCTATCCGTTTGCCTCTATTGGAACACAGCCACAAGATTTAAAATATGCGGGTGAGCCGTCTGAGTTGATTATCGGCAAGAATAATACTATTCGTGAACACGTAACAATGAATCCCGGCACAAAAGATGGCGGTATGAAAACTGTTGTCGGTGATAACTGCTTATTCATGATGGCGACGCATGTGGCGCATGATTGTATTATTGGTAATAATGTGATTATGGCGAACAATGCCACGCTTGGCGGTCATGTTGTTGTGGGTGATCGTGTGTTGGTTGGTGGTTTGGCGGCCGTACATCAATTTGTGCGTATTGGCTCTTTTGCCGTTATTGGCGGGATGAGTGGCGTGGAAAGTGACGTGATTCCCTTTGGTCGTGTAAAAGGCGAGCGCGCTTCACTGGCGGGCTTAAATCTTATCGGACTTGAGCGTAATGGCTTTAGCAAAGACCAAGTAAGAACCATCCAGCGTGCCTATAAAGGTATTTTTGATAGCGAGGGCAACCTCGATCAGCGCCTTGATAAAGTCGCCGCAGAAAATGGTGATAACGATTTAATTGTAAAAATCATTGATTTTGCCCGCCATCGCGATAAGTTTGGTCTATGTCAGCCAGAAAAAACACCTCAGAAGAAAACAGCATAAGACCCGATATCAAAAGATTAGGGATCATAGCCGGCAGTGGCACATTGCCGCGTGATTTATACCTGTGTTGTAAAAATGAGGGCATGGACTGCTTCGTGATAGGGTTCAAAAACCATACAAATTACGTTGTCCCAGACTTTTGGGGAGATATGAGTAAATCAGCGCAAATCATTGAATTTTTTAAACAAAATAAGGTACAAGATATTGTTTTCATAGGCGGTGTGACCCGCCCACGACTGTGTCAATTGCGCCCTGACTGGCTCACTTTTAAGTTTTTTTGTAAAACATTATTGAAATGTGTTGGCGATAGTTCTTTGCTGAATGCCGTACGTAAAGGGCTAGAAGAGCTGGGTTTTACGCTTCACGGCGTTCATCGTTTTATGCCTGAACTGATTGTCGGTGAAGGCGCGATTGGTGAGGTTGAGGCGTCCTATGAGGTTATTAAAGATATTGAACTTGGTGTAGAGGCGGCGAAAGAGCTGGGGCAGGATGATATTGGACAAGCTGTTTTGTTGAAAGAGGGTGAGATCATTGCACGCGAAGATAGAAAAGGCACAAATGCCATGATTGACGCCTATGGTACGCAAGGCGCGATTTTGATTAAGATGTGTAAACCGCAACAAGATAAAGATTTGGACTTGCCGACGATTGGTTTAAATACGGTTCAACGATGCCTTGATAAAGGAATGTTGGGCATTGTGGTTGAGGCAGGAGCGAGCCTTGTTGCCCAGCAAGATAAAGCCGTTGCGCTTGCCAATCAAGGCGGGCTATTTATATATGGATATGATACGCATGCTTCAGATAACACCTAAACATATTTATTTAATAGCCGGTGAAGCATCGGGAGATTTCCTTGGTGCGCAGCTTATGAAAGCGATGAAAGCACAATCACCAGAGACAAAATTCTCTGGGATTGGCGGGGAGCTAATGATAGAGCAGGGACTGGACAGCCTGTTTTCCATGACTGACCTGTCTGTAATGGGTATCAGTGAGGTTCTTCCTAAGCTAAAACTACTTCTTAAGAGAATTAAGCAAGCTACTGATAATATTATTGAAAGCAATCCTGATGTCGTAGTGACTATTGATGCGCCTGACTTTTCGTTTCGGGTCATAAAGGCGCTCAAAAAGCGGATGGATGAGCCACCCAAATGCGTACATTATGTTGCCCCAACTGTGTGGGCGTGGCGTCCTAAGCGCGCTAAAAAAGTGGCTAAATTTCTTGATGCAATGATTTGCCTGTTTGATTTTGAACCTAGATATTTTGAAGATGAGGGGTTAAATGCTATCGCCGTCGGACATCCTATGATGGAGAGTGGCGTGCTGAAAGCGAGAGAGGCATCAATTGGCGAGGCAGATACAGACAAAGTGGGTATCTTTTTTGGCTCACGCCAAGGAGAGATTAAGCGCATATCCCCTGTGATATTGGAAACAATGCGCAAAATTGAGGATAATAAAAAGCGTGTTGAATTTATTATTCCTACGCTCCCGCATCTCAAAGAAACGATTACGGCGTTGGTTCAAGATGTAAAGTCACCCGTACATATTATGACGGATCAGGAAGATAAATGGAGCGTTTTCAAAGCATGTGACGTTGCGTTAGCTGTGTCTGGCACTGTGGGGCTGGAGTTGGCGGTGGCAAATGTGCCGCATGTTATTGCCTATAAAATGAATCCGATGACGTGGCAAATAACAAAGCGCCTCATCCGAATCGAGTTCGCGCATCTGGCCAATATCATGATGGATTATGAAATTGTTCCAGAATTTATTCAGGATGAGTGTGTATCAGAAGACATCGCAGATGAATTACTGACCCTATTAGAAACAGCAGGCAACCAACGCAACCAAACCGAGGAGTTCACAAAAATCCGTAAACGTATGGGTAGCCTGGAAGCGCCATCAAAAAATGCCGCGGATTATATCCTGAGATTATAGGTTTTATATATTTCAATACGCGTCATTGTGAGAAACGAAGTGACGAAGCACTCCATAAAATATCTTAAGATAGATTGCCGCGCTTCGCTTGGAATGACGCAGTCATTTACTTCCGCTTACTCATTGGCACGTAGGGACGTTCCGCTGGGCCAGTGTAGAGTTGACGGGGGCGACCAATTTTTAATGTTGGCTCTTCCATCATTTCTTTCCATTGTGAAATCCAACCCGCTGTACGTGATACGGCGAACAACACAGTGAACATTTCAACGGGGAAGCCCATGGCTTTCAGGATAATGCCAGAATAGAAATCTACATTCGGGAAGAGTTTACGGTCAATGAAGTAAGGGTCATTCAACGCAATACGCTCTAGCTCCATGGCCAGTTCCAATTGTGGATCGTTAATGCCTAATTCTTCAAGCACCTCATCACAGCTTTCCTTCATAACAGCAGCGCGGGGGTCAAAGTTTTTGTAAACACGATGCCCAAAGCCCATAAGCTTAAATGGATCGCTCTTATCTTTTGCGCGTTCCAAGAACTCAGGGATATTATCTTTGTGACCAATTTCATCCAGCATCTCAAGCACAGCCTGATTTGCGCCGCCATGTGACGGCCCCCATAGAGAAGTAATACCAGACGCAATACACGCCATCGGGTTGGCTTGGGATGATCCCGCAAGGCGCACCGTTGACGTTGAGGCGTTTTGTTCATGGTCGGCATGCAGAATTAAGATACGATCCATCGCCCGAACAAGCGCAGGAGTGGGGATGTATTCTTCGGCAGGAACGCTGAAGCACATATGTAGGAAGTTCGCGGCAAAGCTCAAATCATTTTTAGGATAAACATAAGGTTGTCCCTTTGAATATTTCATGGCCATAGCCGCCAAAGTTGGAATTTTCGCAATTAAACGATGGGCAGAAATGCGGCGCTGTTCTGGATCCCAGATATCAAGTGAGTCATGGTAGAACGCCGCCATTGTTCCAACAACACCACACATAATCGCCATGGGATGAGCGTCACGACGGAAACCTTGGTAAACGGCCTTAATTTGCTCATGTACCATTGTATGTTGTGTAATGATATCTTCGAAATCTTTTAACTCTTGCTCCTTAGGTAAATCCCCATATAGAAGCAAATAGCATGTTTCTAAATAGGAACTTTCAGCGGCGAGTTCTTTGATATTATAACCACGGTGCAGCAAGATACCTTCATCACCATCGATATAAGTAATGCGTGATTTGCAACTTCCCGTGGCGGTGAAGCTTGGGTCTAAGGTGAAATGTCCTGTAGCCTTATGCAGGGTGCGGATATCTATACAATGTGGGCCGTACGTTCCTTCAACGATAGGCAGTTTAACGCTTTCGCCTGTCTGGTCATTGGTGAGGGTGAAAGTCTTTTCGGGGGCGTCGGTCATTGTAAAATCCTAAAGCTATATATATGTGTATAAAAGAGAGTGCGAGAACCGCATTCGTATTTTGATAAACATAGTATAAGCGAATTTTAGGATTTTTCAATAAAATCTATCGCATTTTGTATACGGATGAGTGTTTCATCTTTGCCAAGGACTTCCATGGCTTCGAATAAAGCAGGGGATTTATCCGTGCCCGTGAGCGCTGCGCGTAGGGGCATCATCACTTTACCGAGTTTATCGTCCGCCAACGCAGTTGCCGTGTCACGGCATAAGGCCTCTAAAGGGTCATGGTTAAAATCACTTAATGTCTTAAGATTTTCTAGTAAGCCTTTAAAAATAATAGCTGAATCAGTATTGAGTTGTTTCTGCGCTTTGTCGTCATATTCGGTTATGTCGGTGCAATATAGACGCGCTTCATGGGCCAATTGAACCAATGTTTTGGCGCGCTCTTTTATGCCGTTCATACCGTTTAGCAAACGTGATGCAGTTGTCTCATTTAGCTCAACATCTATTTCAGATTTTAAGAAAGGCGTTAGCAAATCAAGCAAGCGTTGATTATCGGCTTCCACGATATAATGCGCGTTGAGGCTTTCAAGCTTTGTGTAGTCAAACTTGGCTGCAGATTTGGTGATGCCCTTAAAATCAAATAATTTGATCGCTTGCTCAATTGAGATGATTTCATCATCGCCATGCCCCCAGCCAAGGCGGAGGAGGTAATTATTCACCGCTTCGGGCAAGTATCCCGCTTGTTTAAATTCATCGACACTTACTGCGCCGTGACGCTTAGACAGCTTGCCGCCGCCATCGCCTAAAATCATTGGTAAGTGAGCGTAGGTAGGCTTATCCCAGCCCATCGCATCATAAATCACGTTTTGGCGAAAGGTGTTGTTGAGGTGGTCGTCCCCGCGAATGACATGGCTGATACCCATGTCATAATCATCGACAACTACGGCCAGCATATAAGTTGGCGTGCCATCACTGCGCAATATAATCATATCATCTAGCTGTTTATTCTCAACTTTAACATCACCTTGAACGGAATCAGGCACAACGCTATGACCATCAAGGGGAGATTTAATACGGATGACATAAGGCGTATCAGCTGGAGCGTCGCTATCATTTTTATCGCGCCATTTATTATTATAGGCGACAATGCGTCCTTCGCTCTTCATGCTATCGCGCATTTCTTGAAGCTCCTCTGGGGAGCAATAGCATTTATAGGCTTTACCTTCCGTCAGCAGTTCTTGCGCCACTTCGATATGGCGATCTTTGTTGGCGTATTGGCTGGTCGGGGTGTTATCGAAATCAAGCCCAAGCCAGTTCAGGCTGTCTATAATGACGTCTACGGCTTCGTCTGAATGACGCGCGCGATCTGTATCTTCGATGCGAATAACAAATTTCCCGTCATTGTGACGCGCATAAAGGTAATTAAACAATGCCGTGCGCGCATTACCAATATGCATCATGCCAGTTGGAGACGGGGGGAAACGGGTAATTACAGTCATAATATATTATCGCTTTTTTGAATTAAATTAGGAGGTTATAGTGGCTTGTTTTGAGAAAAATTCAAGAGCTTATCGACGAACACTTAGATTTACAGAAAAATAATTTGTTTCTGTGGTTGCCGTTTTGTCTGGCCGTTGGGATTGCCATCTATTTTGGATTGAAAAATGAACCGTCAATGAGCTTTATTACCTTCGGTTTATTAGCGCTTATTATTGCTTGTATTTCCATTTATCGCAAACAAGATGAGACATCATTTCATAAAGTGGGTTATCTTTTTATTATTGGCATAACTGTTGGCTTTGTGGGTTTTAGCGCCGCCAAGATAAAAACAGATTTGTCTTATACGCCGATGTTAGTGAAGAAAATATCACCAACATATGTGACGGGGCGGATTGATAAGCTTGAGTATTTAGGCGAGAGCGAAGGCAGTCGCGTCATCCTAAGTGATTTGACGATTGAAAAGTTATCGCCAGAGCGCACGCCGCGCAATATACGCCTTAAGATTAGAAAAGATGATGAGTTGGCGTTAGGTCAGAAAATTGGCATCTTGGC
>CALDHI010000001.1 GCA_937941545.1 uncultured Alphaproteobacteria bacterium | reverse complement strand
AAAAGAAGAAAAAGGTAAGCAATCTGCTACTGATCTGAAAGTGGCTGCTTAGTCATTAAAGAAGCCTTAGGCGTATAAACACGCTATGGCTTTCTTCGTAACAAATTTTAAAAGCGAGAGTAGCAATACTCTCGCTTTTTTATTGAATTTTACATATGATGGATATGTTGTCTTTATTCATAATATAGAAAGATGTAGATATGGCGCTTATTGATGATAAAACCGTTGACGAAATCAATGCAGATTCAGGAAACTATCCTGTAGAGATGCCGTCTTTGCAAAGCTTGGTTGAATTCAGGGGTGTCAATTATTGGCAACAAATTGCACGTGTCATAGCAATTCAAGATAATACAGTCATTATGCCTGTTATGAACTCGATTATTTCAATGATAGAAGGTGCAGAGAAAAATTTTGAGCATTCTGGTATTGATATAGTAAGTTACGAGGCGAATGTTAGGGAAGATGTAACGGAGGTGTTTAACTTGAAAGTGTACCCAACGGATGAGCCGCCTTATAAGGTTAGTATACCTAATGTATATCAGGGAGATTATTCCCCTAATCTTATTCCTAAAAATAACTGTGATGAGGGCTATAGTCTTATATCCTTTGAAAATCGTCAATGTGCCAATGATTTCTTTGCTGTAGTTGATCCAAAAGGGGATAGTGTCGTGAGGCTTGCTCTTTCTGGTCGCTCTAGTGTGTATGCGATGGGTGCCCTCTATGAATTTCAGGATTGTTTTTCGGCGCGGGCTGAAACAAAAAATGTTTGGCCAGTGACTATGCTGCCGTCAGGATTGTAATGCCAAGGTGAGATAATATTTTTATTTTATTTCAATAGCTTAAGACTAATTTATGAATCAAATTAATAAAAAATTCATTTATTTTTAACTTTTATCGATTCAGTGCTTGACGCAGGTAGGGTTTTCGAATTATAGTCCGCTCAAATATAAGGAACACGGATGGGTTGGCTGTAGCAAACTCTTTGATTTAAAGAAAACGCTAGACGCGGCTCGATTTTCCTAAATTTGCTTTTTAAACTTGTTGCCTTTCAACTCAAGGTAACGTTTTTTTTAGTGTTTAAAGGCAAGTATCCATCCACATATAATGAGATGCTATGCCCGCATGCGGGAAAGCAAAACGATATAAAGATAAAGAAAGAGGCTTTGAATATGCCAACAGTTAATCAACTTGTACGTATGCCCCGCGCTATTGGTGGTAAAAAAGCGATGAAGGCCAAAAAGAACCGTGCGTTAAAGCATAACCCACAGGTGCGTGGTGTGTGTACGCGCGTTTATACAACGACTCCTAAGAAGCCTAACTCTGCGCTTCGTAAGGTTGCTAAGGTGCGTTTGACAACAGGTTTTGAAGTTATTTGTTATATCCCAGGTGAGGGGCATAACCTGCAAGAGCATAGTGTTGTTCTTGTTCGTGGCGGTCGTGTTAAAGATTTGCCGGGTGTTCGTTATACAGTTATTCGTGGATCTTTGGATACTCAAGGTGTTAAAGATCGTAAACAGTCACGTTCGCGCTACGGCACGAAGCGTCCTAAATAGAATTAGAGGGATATTAAATGTCACGTAGACACGCAGCAGAAAAAAGACAAATTCTTCCAGATCCTAAATTTGGAGATTTGGTTTTGAATAAGTTCATGAACAATCTTATGTTGGATGGTAAAAAATCCGCAGCAGAGAAAATCGTTTATGGTGCTTTGGATATTGTTGAAGAAAAAGGTCAGGCCATTGCGACTGACGACACAACGGAAGATGAAGAAACGGGTTCAGCCGCAGCGGCAGGATCAAAGGGTCTTAAGGTGTTCCACAAGGCGCTCATAAAGGTTCGTCCTCAGTTGGAGGTTCGTTCACGTCGTGTTGGGGGGGCTACATATCAGGTTCCTGTTGAGGTTCGTTCAGACCGTGCGAGTGCTTTAGCGATGCGTTGGATTATTGGTGCGGCGCGTAAGCGTAGTGAGAATACAATGGTTGAGCGTTTAGCGGGTGAGTTGCTAGATGCAGCAAATGACCGTGGTTCTGCAGTTAAGAAACGCGATGATACGCATAAAATGGCAGAGGCAAACAAAGCTTTCGCTCATTATCGCTGGTAAGAATTTAAAAAGAATATAGAGAAAATATAAAATGGCACGCGAACATAAAATTGAAAACTACCGTAACTTTGGCATTATGGCGCATATTGATGCGGGTAAAACAACATGTACAGAACGCGTTTTGTTTTACTCTGGTAAGTCACACAAGATTGGTGAAGTTCATGATGGTGCGGCCACTATGGATTGGATGGAGCAAGAGCAAGAGCGCGGAATTACTATTACGTCTGCTGCGACAACGACATTCTGGGATGCGGCGCCAGGCGGTAACTTTGATGGTGAGCGCTTCCGTCTAAATATTATTGACACACCAGGTCACGTTGACTTTACAATTGAAGTTGAGCGTAGTCTTCGTGTTCTTGATGGTGCGATTGCGGTATTCGATGCGAATGCTGGGGTTGAGCCACAAACTGAAACAGTGTGGAGGCAGGGTGATAAATACCAAGTGCCACGTATGTGTTTCGTGAACAAGATGGATAAGATTGGTGCAGATTTCTATAACACTGTGCAAATGATTATTGATCGTTTGGGTGCCGTGCCTTTGGTTATTCAATTACCAATCGGCTCTGAGAATGATTTTGCGGGTATGGTTGACCTTGTTAAAATGAAGGCGATCGTTTGGGATGGGGAGCAGCTTGGCGCCTCTTACTCTGAGCAAGATATTCCTGCTGACTTGGTTGATAAAGCGGCTGAATACCGTGAGAAAATGATTGAAACAGCTGTTGAAATGGATGATGCAGCTATGGAAGCTTACTTAGAAGGTAATGAGCCTGATGAGAAGACTTTGAAAGAATGTATTCGTAGAGGAACAATCGCAAATAAATTTGTACCTGTTCTTTGTGGGTCTGCCTTTAAAAATAAAGGTGTTCAGCCTTTGTTGGATGCAGTTGTTGATTACCTTCCTTCACCTACGGATATTGGTGACACAAAGGGAATGGAAGTTGACTCTGATACACCAATGGTGCGTAGGCCTGTTGACGATGAGCCTTTTTCTGCGCTTGCCTTTAAAATTATGAATGACCCATTTGTTGGTTCACTGACTTTCGCTAGAATTTACTCTGGTAAGATTGAATCTGGTTCTTACGTTCAAAACTCCGTTAAGGGGAAGCGTGAACGTGTTGGTCGTATGTTGCTTATGCATTCAAACAACCGTGAAGAGCTGTCAGAAGCATTTGCCGGTGATATTGTGGCTTTCGTGGGTATGAAAGATACGACAACGGGTGATACTCTATGTGATATGGATAGCCCAGTTGTTCTTGAGCGTATGGAATTCCCTGAGCCAGTTATTGAGATCGCGGTTGAGCCGAAAACAAAAGCTGACCAAGAAAAAATGTCAACAGCGCTGCAACGTTTAGCTGCTGAAGATCCTTCTTTCCGCGTGAAGGTAGATCATGAATCAGGTCAAACAATCATTGCGGGTATGGGGGAGCTTCACTTGGATATCCTTGTTGATCGTATGAAGCGTGAATTTAAAGTTGAAGCGAATATTGGTGCTCCTCAGGTTGCTTACCGTGAAACAATTACACAAGAATGTGAAGTTGATTACACGCACAAGAAACAATCTGGTGGATCAGGTCAGTTTGCGCGCGCTCAGTTTAAGTTACGTCCTTCTGGCGATAACGAAGACGGTACGCGTCAAGACTATAACTTCATCAATAAAGTTGTTGGCGGTAACATTCCAAAAGAGTACATCCCAGGCTTTGAAAAAGGCATTAAGATGGCAAAAGACACTGGTATTATCGCGGGCTTCCCTGTGATTAATATCGAGATTGAGCTATTTGATGGGGCTTATCATGATGTTGACTCGAGTGCCTTGGCATTTGAAATCGCGGGTCGTTCAGGTTTTAAAGAGGCGATGCAAAAAGCGGGTCCTCAATTGCTTGAGCCGATGATGAAGGTTGAAGTGGTAACGCCTGAAGATTATATGGGTGATATCATTGGTGACTTGAACTCACGTCGTGGTCAGGTTAATTCAATGGAAGATCGTGGAAATGCGAAAGTGATTACTGCCTTCGTTCCTTTGTCAAATATGTTTGGTTATATCAATACACTTCGTTCAATGTCACAAGGGCGTGCTAACTACACGATGATCTTTGCTCATTATGAGCCAGTGCCTAATGCGGTTGTTGAAGAAGTTAAAGAGAAATTAGCTGGTTAATTAAGAGAGTTATAAAAGGTTTAGAATTATGGACGCACAAACAATCAGAATTAGATTAAAAGCTTTTGATCATCGTATTTTAGATGTATCAACAAG